>JABDPH010000080.1 GCA_013042925.1 Eudoraea sp. | reverse complement strand
GCATATTGCCTTATCCTGGCTATTGGAATATGAAGTTCATAATACGATGCGATGGATGCTAAACAGGCCGCACCACAATCTGTGATATCGTGCTGTTTAATGGTAATTCTTGCCATAAGGTTCCGCTTTAGTCAACAATATAAAGGGGTGGGCTGCAGCCAGACTGCAAATTGAACTGAATTAATACGAAGAAACCACCTCTGCCATGAAGTGGTTTTCTTTCTTATTATTTATGCCAAGCGGAAAAACTACACTGGAAACAATAAAAATAGGGGATATCTTTGTAAAATTTCCCTGATTTCCGCGCCTATATTGCGCCCATTATTATAATCCGTTTTTGTGCCTCCTTTAATAGTTTGAAGATCAATTGGTCTTAGCTCTTTTATCGTCATAATTTTTATTTATTTAATTAAACATATACTTCTAACGCCCATTGCGCACCTGGATGTCATTATCAGCTAAGATCTTTGTATTCACTGCATAAAATCCACATAGTACATGATAATATTATAAGTTTGATAGACCGGGTAAAATATTATTCATCCCATGAAATAGGCAAGCATATATAAACCCGTATTTAATCCTGATATAACCGCTCATGATAGCGGATAATAGCTGAGGAAATGTAAGTAATGGAAAAAACAAGAATTTGCTAAGAGTTAATTCTGCAAAATCTAAATGGAGCAATGCAAAAACTATTATTGAAAAATAATAGATCCATCTGAAATTTGCATCCCAAAAACTTGAAAAATTTCTCGAATACTTTTTAGATATTAAATACGTAAATACGGCTATTAGAATTGAAGCGATTATTCTAACCCATAAATGTTCTTCGATGTCCAAATTTCCTACTCCGTAACCCAATCTGGAGATAAGGATATAGGAAAGAAGTAAAATAGAAATTGATAAATATATTGGTTTAAAGACAAGTGACAATCTTAATGCGGTCTCTTCCAGAATTGGGCCAATTATCAATGCATACAACATAAAATTCAGTGGGGACATCATTTCCCTGATTTTAACTGCAGGAGGACTGCCTAAATCAATTGATATGATAAATATTATTGTAACCCATAGGATGAGAAAAAATAAATGGATCAAATAATATGTAAGAGTAGCGCTGAGATTCTTTTTTAAATCGTAAGATCTGGTCAGATTGTTATCCGGGTCTTTTACGAAACTGATTATTATAATTATTTTCCGTAGTACAATTTCTTTGAAAGAGAATTTTTCTTGATTATCCATAGTCAGTGGTTAATACTAGTATTTTGATTAAACAACAGTATATGAAATTTAAAGGGTAAGTATTGTTAACCTTGTTAAATTTAAGAATTCGGTGATTTTCATGTAGTTTATATTTGCAAAGGCGAATAGGATTGAATTGTAAAAAGTCACTCCAATGACAGAAGTGACTTTTTAGAGTCTATAGATCTTGTTAACCGCGAACAAGACCAAACGCCCAATCTACAATATCACCAAAGGTCTGGACACCATGTCTGATATGATCGCCCACTGCATGGCCAAAACCGTAGTCCCTTTTAGTACCTCCATTGATTGCCGTTACTTCGTTTATCCTTAAATGCTTTAATTTCATATTTTTTATATTTAAATAGTTATTTAATTCAACTTTTCAGTGCTTTTCTACACCATTAATTCCATCCCAAAAACCGTGGGCAAAATCAAGGCCTCTTCCCGCCATATCGCCGGCCATAAAAGCCAATATTTCATACCATGCCGGCTTATAACCGCCAGCTGTATTTTTTAATTCAATTTTATCTAAATTTCTCATACTATTTATTTCTTTTAATTAGAATAATTCCGTTCCATTTTTAAAACCCTTCCACCAGGCAGATACCGTTCTTCCGACAACCACCGCCGTGTCTGTAATAAACCTTGGTGGCGCCCCGGCTAACCCCCCCTGAATATTATTTAATTCATATAAACTCAATTCTTTTAAATTTTCCATCTTATTTAATTTTAATTCCACATTATTTTCAGAACCCTCCATTGCGCACCTGGATGATCTGTTACCGGCTAATATCAAGACTTTCACCGCAAACCACCTGCATACAGATTTAAAATTATTGGTGGGTAAGAGAATTATTGGCCGGATTTAACCAATCGTTCATTTTATCATAAAGTAGTTCGAAAAGCGTACGTCTGCTCAACTTAAAATTAGCATTAAGGGTCATCCCCTTTTTTAGATTTCCCCTAAATCCGTTTTTTAGCAATAGGTATTTCTGATCCAAACTGCAACGTACTTTAAACACAGATTGGTCTTCAAGAAATTCAATATCTTTTCCTATCTCAACTACTTTCCCACTTGCAAATCCCCATTGGCTGTAGTCATAAGCATCTATCTGATAT
>JABDPH010000079.1 GCA_013042925.1 Eudoraea sp. | reverse complement strand
AATTTTGCCTTCAGCCTTAGTCATTTTTGACTTTAGAACCTGATCCTCCAATGCATTTTCTTTTTCTTTTATTTCGGTCACATAAGAGACTGCCTTAATAAGTTCGTCAATATTTATTGGCTTCATTAAATAATAGGCCGCATGATTGTTTAATGCTTCCAAGGCATAAGAATTATAAGCGGTTACAAAAACAGTTTCGAAAGATCTATCGGGTAATTGATCCAGCAAATCGAAGGCATTTCCAAAAGGCATTTCTACATCAAGAAAAACAATATCGGGCTTAGTTTTTGCAATTAGTTCTATACCATCCTTGACACTTGCCGCCTCGCCTAATACATCTACATTTTTACAATATTTTGTCAGGTAATTACGCAATATTTCCCTACTGCTGCTTTCGTCTTCAACAATGACTGCTTTTAGTATCATACTACCTTTCTTAAGGTTAAAATTACCTGAGTGCCTGTAGTATCCTTATTTAAGTCTTTGACAGAAACAGATACTTTGTCTTTGTACATGGTATTGAGAATCGCAATCCGTTTTTTGATGTTTCCCATCCCCTTGGAATTTTGGGTTTTCTGATTTTTTGTTTTTAACTCCTTTGACTTTTTTCTCCCTATGCCATTGTCGGTAATTCGGATTTCAATAAGATCCGTTTCTTTTTGCATGAGTTGAATACTTAAAGTTCCCTTCTCGTCTTTATATCGAAGTCCGTGCCAAATTGCATTTTCTATATAGGGCTGGAGCAGCATAGGAGGTATCTGAAACGCCTCCGCATCAATTTGCTCATCTATATTTATAGCATAATCAAACTTATCGGTAAAACGAGAATGTTCTAATTTCACATAAAGTTCTATCAGCTCCAATTCTCTTGAAAGTGAAATAAAATCTTCTTCAGAATTTTCAAGTACTGCTCTCATTAAGGTAGAGAACTCACTTAAATACCGATTAGCACTACGTTCGTCATTTTTAGCAATGTAATTGTTTACAGAATTCAAGGCGTTAAAGATAAAGTGCGGATTCATTTGTGAGCGCAATGACTTTAGCGCCAATAAGTTATTAGCCAGCTGTTGCTGTTTGTTACTCCGGTAGAAAAAGTAGGCAGCCAGGGCGGTTAGTAGCATCCCAAATACAAGTGAATAAATTATCCATTTTTGCCTTTTATTACTCTCAAGGGCCAGCTGTTGTTCTGTTAATGCCAAATTGTACTTGCTCTGTGAAAGCTCCCTTTCTTTTTCCAGGCCTGTAATCCTGCTTTGTCCAGTAGCAATTTCTCTACTCAATCTTGAAGCTTGTGAAATCTCCTGTTCTTTTCTGAGATAAAGTGTATCTACTATTGCAACATAGCTCTGATAGGTTTCAAAAGCTTTTGAAAAATCACCTTTATCCCTGTATACTTCAGAAAGTTTACGTGTAGCATCTTTTTGAATAACAAGATCGTTCTCACTATCCGCTTCTTTAATGCTCTCCTTCAAATAGGGTATTGCTTCATCATACTTATTCTGAGTCACATAGGCAGTGGCAATTTTGTAATTAATACTTTGTACAGTAATGGAATCTGCTTCAACAGGAGTTCTGGTTGACTTGGCAGCGGCCCTGGGCAGTGACTGTAATTCATCCAGACTCTTTTTCCTTAGCTTAATTTCATCATCATACTGATTTTTCTTATTGTAAAAATCCGCTACTTTTTCTTTTTCCTGAATAGCTCTTTGGGGTGCCTGCTGACTTGAAAGTTCTAATGAATTGCCGTAATAACTTTCGGCTTCTTCAAGCCTGTTATCCTGTGCATATGCATCTGCGATTTTAGAATTTAAATCGGGTATTTTTGGGCTAACCAAATTTTTATTGGCAATTTTTAAACCTTCCTGATAATAGGCTATTGCTTTTTGTGTTTCACCAAATCCCTTATAGACATCGCCTAATGACTCATATAACTCAATTTTTTGATAGGGCACTATGCCATTGACAGCGTCCAGAGGATGCAGTACTTCCGCAGCATTTTTATAATCCCTTGTTTGAATATAAGCCTTCCCCAGCAATAAAGCTGTCTTTGAGGTTTTATTGGCCTCCTGTGCATCCTTAAAATTAGAAATAGCTAAATCGTATTGCCTGTGATATTGATACACTTCACCCAGATTTGAAAGTGCCAGGGCTAGTTCCTTTTTATCCGGGTTTTTACCAAGACTACCTATTGCCTGTGCAATGAAATCAATGCTTTTAGCGATTTCCCCTTTCTTGTAGAATTTGGCGGAATCTAAATAAACCCGATAGGAATTCTCATCAGAATCCTCAGTCCTCTTTTGTGTCTGAGATAAGCCCACAAAAAGGACAAGATTAAAAACCAGAAACAGGATTCTATTCTTTTGCATGATTTGCATTTATTAGGATAAACTTACTTGATTTATACGGTATTAAAAAATACCCTTATTTCAAATCCTGCTCTGTTTATCCCTTAATAACAGGCTTTACGCAATCATTGTACCATTTCACTCACTTAGAGGTTCATTTCCCTCATTCCTTATTTTTTGTGAAAAAGTTCAGACCTACATTTAACCAATATTTCTAATTAAAAAAATTACATTATGAAAAATTTAAAGCACATTTTAAGCATTATATTAATAAGTCTGACTCTTGGAATAGCATTGGCTTATGCCTCCAGTAGCAAGGAGGAAAGAAATAACTCTGAGGCGGAAAAATTTTTGATTGACAAAAAAGATAAAGACAACAATATTGTGAAAATCGCACTACTGCTAGATACAAGTAATAGTATGGATGGATTAATTAATCAGGCTAAAGCACAACTATGGGATATTGTAAATCATTTCTCGTATGCTAAATGTGGAAGTGGGCACAGGCCTGCTTTGCAAATTGCACTGTACCAATATGGAAATGACGGCCTATCTTCAAAAGAAGGCTATATTCAACAGGTTATTGGATTTAGTAGTGACCTGGACGAGATTTCTGAAAAACTTTTTTCACTCAGCACAAATGGCGGGGAAGAATATTGCGGACAAGTTATTCAGACTTCATTACGTCAGTTAGATTGGGGAAAGAATCCTGATAACTTAAAAATGATCTTTATCGCGGGAAACGAACCTTTTACTCAGGGAAAACTAAATTACAGAGATGCTGTTACTAATGCCAGAGAAAAAGATATCATTGTAAATACCATATTTTGCGGAAACTATCAGCAGGGAATCAACACAGATTGGAAAAAGGGTGCTACTCTAACTGGCGGAGAGTATATGGCCATAGATCACAATAAACAAATTGTTCATATAGATACTCCTTATGACGATGTCATTATTAAATTAAATTCAAAATTGAACAGCACCTATATATCGTATGGTGCAATGGGAAATGCAAAACTGCAATTGCAATCAAGACAGGATAATAATGCTATGGAAATGGAAGAAGCAGTAGCAGTAAAACGGGCTGTTAGTAAAAGTTCAGAAATGTATAATAATTCATCCTGGGATCTGATAG
>JABDPH010000280.1 GCA_013042925.1 Eudoraea sp. | reverse complement strand
TCTAATTTTTGTTTGGTATACTCAACAGCCTGTTCAGCCTGAACAGAACCTGTAAGTCGCCCTCCAATCTGATTGGATAAATAATTCAACCAGGTGTAAGACTTCCCCTGTGTTAGTGAGGCGTCATAAATTGCTTTTAACTGCTCTTTGTCGTCAGTTTGCGACCAGATTGGTCCAACCAATAAAATTGTAAGAAGTAGACCTAAATATCTCATTTTTCTTTTTCCAATTTGGATTTATAGATCTCAATATTAGCCTTTATTTCGTCATCAAGCTCTGGTTCCTGAATATCTTTGTATTTTTTTAACGATTCCAGCAATATAGTGGCAACAATTAACCTTGAAGCTCTTTTATTATCAGCAGGAATAACATACCAAGGCGCATTAGGTTTGGATGTCTTATTGATGGCTTCCTCATAACATCGCTGATAATTATCCCATAGATTGCGTTCTTTTATATCACCAGGAGAGAATTTCCAATTTTTTTCTTGGAGACGCAATCTCCTTAATAATCTTTGTCTTTGCTCTTCTTTAGAGATATTTAAAAAAAATTTGAATATAAGGGTTCCATTTTCTGAAATATGACGTTCGAAGTTGTTGATTTGTTCGTAACGTTTTTCCCAGAATTGTTCATCTATATCCGCCACCGAATTAATATTTGGAATATTCTCGTTTAAAATATACTCGGGATGGACTTTAGTTACCAATACATTCTCATAGTGAGTTCTGTTAAATACCCCAAACTTACCTTTTGGCGGAAGCGCGATATAGTGTCTCCATATATAATCATGATCCAATTCAAGTTCCGTTGGAACTTTAAAGCTGTGTACCACAACGCCTCTAACATTACAATCTTTAAACACTTCACGAATAAGGCTATCCTTGCCAGCAGTATCCATCCCTTGAATACAAATCAGTACAGCATACTTACCATGCGCATATAGCTTATTTTGAAAATCACCTAAATCTTCACGTAATTTTTCTAGTTTCTTTTTGAGCTCTTTATCCGTACTATCAAGATTTTCGGAAGTATTCAGATCTGCTAATCTTATATCAGAATTAATCTTGTAAGAGCCTATATCTATTTTCTTCATGGGTTGAATATATAATAATTTGTTGTCCTGAGAAAGGCTCAATTTTAAAAATAACCCTTTATCCTCAATATTGTACCATTCGCCCTTTAATCGGTAAAGAACAGGTAATTAAACGAATAAATAAGGCCACGGGAGCACTGCGCTCTATCTTTACCGTGCCTAAATTTTACATAATCAATACTTTAAGCTATGAAGGTCCTAAGTACCGTTCTAATGTTCCTTATGCTTTTTTCCATGTCTTCCTTCGATATAAGTAAGGCTTGTGATTATGCAGGATCAAATATTGGATTTATCAAATCTCAGACTGAACGCGCACTTGCCGCTGAAGACATTAATACTTCCCGTTTCTACGCATACAAAGCCCTTAATGCAATTGAAAAATCGAAAGAACAAATTGAAGCTTGTGGTTGTGAATATGCTAAGGAGAGCATTTACGAGGGCCTGGATAATCTAAAAAAGGCAACGAGGGTTACTTCATTAAACAGTGCAAAAATTCTCTTAACACGCGCATTAGACAACTCTCTGGGAAGTCTTGAAGCGATTAGAGATCACGATGAACACCTCGGAGGAAGTATGTACGCCAATGATATGTTGGTAATGAACACAAAAACTGCAGAAAAAGAAAAATTAAGAATGGTAATGCCCGTGGGAAAGGAACTGGAAAAAAAAATTGATCTCTCTCTTGTTAATTATCAAAATTCTCTAAACGAAGTAGTAAACAGCGTAGAATGTAAAGAGGCCTATGAGTTTGCCAGCAAGATTTATGCACATTGTGAACAGGAACTTCTAAAGCCAAAACTTACAGAAGCTAAAAAGTACTACAATTTAAGAACGAAACAAATTACCGCTCTCGCCCTTGAGAAACTAAAGGATTGTAATAAATAGTACAAAAGGAATTTTCAAAGGGTGTTTAATTATTTGCCAATGCTGATATCTATTTACTTGCAAAAAGGGTAACATCTTCTTCTGAAATTTCGTCACCGCCCAGGATAATTAAGCGTTCCACCACATTTCTAAGTTCACGAATATTTCCCGTCCAATCATAACTTTTTAAAAGCTCAAGCGCTTTTTTACTAAATTTTTTGGTAACCACACCTTGTTCAGAGGCAATTAAAGAGGTAAAATGATCTATTAGGAGCGGAATATCTTCCCTTCGGTCATTCAGTGAGGGTACATTTATGAGTATTACAGCTAACCGATGGTATAGGTCTTCTCTAAATTTTCCTTCTGCAATTTCTTGTTGAAGATCTTTGTTGGTTGCGGCTATTACACGCACATCAACTTTAATATCTTTATCTGTACCTACCCGTGAAATTTTACTTTCCTGTAAAGCCCTAAGTACTTTGGCCTGAGCAGAAAGGCTCATATCCCCAATTTCATCCAAAAAGATAGTACCCTTATTGGCAGCTTCAAATTTACCTGCTCTATCCCTTACCGCCGAGGTAAAAGCTCCTTTAACGTGTCCAAATAATTCACTTTCAATTAATTCGGAAGGGATTGCCGCACAGTTCACTTCAATAAAAGGCCCTCCACTACGATCACTTTTTTCATGCAGCCAATGCGCCACAAGTTCCTTACCTGTACCATTTGATCCCGTTATTAAAACCCTTGCGTCCGTTGGCGCTACCTTTTCTATCATATCCTTGATGGCAGTAATCTCCTTACTTTCCCCAATCATTTCATAACCCTTACTAACCTTCTTCTTTAAGATCTTGTTTTCCTTAACAAGCTGTTTTCTGTCCAGGGCATTCCTAACTGTAGTTAGCAGTCTGTTTAAATCAGGTGGCTTGGAGATGTAGTCGAAAGCCCCTAACCTCATTGTGTTTACGGCAGTATCCAAATCCCCGTGTCCGGAAATCATGATAAACGGTATTTCCGGCCTTACTTTTTTTGCAGCCTGCAGCACTTCAACGCCGTCCATTTTGGGCATTTTTATATCACAAAGCGCCAGGTCATAATCTGTTTTTTTAATCATCTCCAGACCATTTGAACCATCTTCTGCCTCATCCACTTCGTACGTTTCACTTTCTTCCGATAAAATTTTAACCAAAACCCTGCGGATTGCCGCTTCATCTTCAATAACCAGTATTTTAGACATACTCTTAATTTTAAAAAATTGAAATTTTAAATCCTGCTTTCCAGTATATACCTCCTGCGTTTTTATCATTTAAGGTATAAACTTTTTCCCTCTTGTCATTTCTAAGCAAGCCACGCTGGTTCAACGTAACTCCTCCTATTCCATAAAATGACATACGTTTACTAATATTATACTGGTAGCCCACAGCCCCAAGAATCGCCGAGAGTGAAACAGCAGATCCGAATTCACCGTCGGGCAAAAGAATATCATTTTGGAGGTTTACAAAGTAGCCATCCAAAAATAATGCCATTTGTAAAGTATGTTTATCTTTTATATGGTATCTAATATCAGTTCTGGGAATTCCCAGGGAATACGACCAGGACCTGTGAAATCTTTTATGATAATTAATAAGCGGTAAGGGAAAAGGAAGACCGGTGGTACTGTTATAGGTGAGTCCTAATATTAATCTAAACGGTTTGTCAATATCCTTTTTTTCCTTCCACATGGTCGCCGTAAGATTTAATAAAAAGTCATCTCCCTGCAGCCCATTTACTAAATTAGAGGCAATTCTTGGAGTTACAATTCCAACAAACCGCCAATCCTCATTTACTTTAAAGATATACCCCACATTGAAATCAATGACATAAAGCGTGTTTAACTCACTGGAATCAAATGGATATTCTTTAGTGATTTCAAAATCTATGAGATTAAATTCGCCTCCCAGAATCAGATATTTATCCCATCCAACTTTAATAGGAACATTTAGCAAAAATCGATAACGTGATGCATTGGTACCCGAATCTCCCTTAGGAAGTGAAGTGTATTCAACCCTAAGTATATCCGTACTTTGAGCAAACGAAACTTCACTTAACAAAAGTATAAAGGCTAAAACCCAAATATACTTGATCATATCACCGAGAATGCTTCTTCCATATTAAAATTTTAATTAGGTAATTAATATTTATTTTTTAAATAAATGCACGTCTCGCTGTGGAAACGGGATAACAATATTGTTTTGGCGGAACTCCGCATCAATTCTATATCGAATTTCACTTTTAATCTTTAACGAATGAAAACTCTCATTGATATAAAAATGGAGTGAAAATAAAAGACCAGAATCTCCGAAATCATCAAAAAGCACGAAGGGGGCTGGTTCCTGCAAAACTTTTGCATTCGCTTTTGAGCATAAAATCAATATTTCAGTTACCAAATCCACATTGCTACCATAGGCTACCTGAACCTTTATTACTTCTCTGGTTGTTTTATTGTTTTGGGTATAGTTATAGACAATATCACTCATAAATTTGTGATTGGGGATAATTATGACCCTTTCATCGCGGGTAATAGCCCTTGTAGTTCGCAATTTAATTTCAACCACCTTACCCACCTTACCCTCAGTTTCTACAATATCTCCTACCTGAACTGATTTATCTGTGATTATGAAAATACCTCCAATAATATCCTGGAACAGATTCTGAAGTGCCAGACCAAGTCCAACAAATAGAGCTGCTGATGCTGTAATTAGAAGTGTTATATCTATGCCTCCCGCTCTCAGTGTAAGAAGAATGACTAACAGATAAACCAAATACTTGATAAACTTAAAGATGCTAATAAACTTTAGCTTATCATCACCTTCCATTTTGTTGGTATAAAATCTTCTTACCGTCTTTAAAACAAAATTCGTTGCGATAAAGGCAAAAATCAATAGAATTAGAAGTCCAACGGTAATATGGATTGAATTTTCACCCTCACCTCCCAAATGTAGTCCCCAATTTAAAAACTCAGTAATGGAATCCCATATATCTTCCTTAATGAATTTCTTTACTTTGCTTTCTTCTTGCGCTAACATGATTAGTATTTTAGCCATTTATATAGTTCCTTATAGGTTGGTTTCTTGCCATACATTAAAATTCCCACTCGGTAAATTTTGGCTGCGAGCCATACAATTCCGATAAATGTTACAATTAAAAGTATAATAGAAGTAATTATCTGCCACAGTGGAACCCCTCCTTCTCCAATACCTCCAGGTAAACGCATAAGCATTACAATGGGGGACGTAAATGGGAATAGAGAAAATGCAATTGCAATAGGACCATTTGGGTTACTAAATACAGAAAAGAATCCAACATAAATGGCTAGCATTAGTGGCAGAATTATGGGAAAAATAAATTGCTGAGTATCGGTCTCATTATCTACAGCCGCGCCAATTGCAGCATAAATAGAGCTATAAATTAAATATCCGAGGATAAAATAAACCAAAAACAGAGAAATGAGTAAAAACCAGGGGATCTGTAGAAATTCGAGAGCATACAATTGCATCGTATTTGATGTTGATGGTAAAGGAGAAATACTAGTCATAGGATTAGATGAAATTGCAGATTGATCACTGAACCCAGTTAGATCTATTCCGGAAACCAAAAATATTACAAACAAGAGCAAGGATGCAGATATTATCCAGATTGAAAATTGCGTTATTCCGGCCAAGGAAGTGCCAATAATCTTGCCTAACATTAGTTGAAAGGGTTTTACCGATGAGATTATTACTTCAATAATACGACTCGTTTTCTCCTCAATAACACTGCGCATTACGAAACCACCATAGATTATTATAAACATCATTATCAAATAACCAAATCCGCCCCCTACAAACGCTTTCATTTCATTTATTCCTTTTAAATTTTGCTCTCCCGTAAAAGTGGCTATATTTATTTCGAAGTGGTCATTAATTGCGGTAAATTCCTCCGAAGAAACTCCAATATCTATTAACCTTCTTTGTCTTAAGCGTTCCTCGAATATATTTTCCAAAGGATCGAGCAACATAGTACTAGGAGCATCTTTTGAATAGAAGAAGGAATTTTGGGTTACCTGTTCCAGGTCGCTCCCATTAGGAATATGCAACAGACCTGAAAACCCAAGATTCGAGGTTGAATCCTTTGCTGCTTGCAACGATATCCCTTTAAAAAAAACATAGGAGGTTCTTTCGGTAGTATTGAAATCCGTAGAGAAGTAATCGCTTTCATTAAATATTGCGATTATCCTTTTCTGACTATCATTTACCTTAGTCAGATAAGCGATAAGTACAATCATTCCAACCATTAGAATTGGACTTAGGAAAGTCATGATCACAAATGATTTGTTACGCACTTTAGCGAGATATTCCCGCTTAATTATTAAAGGCAATTTATTCATGGCCATTTATGTTTTGTACGGTTTGAATAAATATCTCATTAGCTGTAGGGATAGTCTCCACAAAATTATTTATGCTCGCTTCTGCAGCTAATAGCGACAAAAAATTTCGAGTGTCATCCGAAGGTAATTGAACTGTAAAATCTAGTTGCTTTTTGCGCAAATCATATGTCGAAGCAGTGATATCGAATTTATCTGAAATCTGTTTTAAAAAATTTTCTCCATTTTCTAATTCCAGGCCAACTCTATACATGTTGTTTTTGTATTGTTTTTTGATATCTTCAAGCTTACCATCCAAAATCTTTTCCGCATTGTGCAACAGTGCGATATATTCACATAATTCTTCAACAGATTCCATTCTGTGAGTCGAAAAAATAATAGAAGTTCCTTTGTCCTTAAGCTTTATAATCTCATCTTTTATAATGTTGGCATTAATAGGATCAAAACCACTAAAAGGTTCATCAAATATTAAAAGTTTGGGTTCATGCAAGACTGTAACAATAAACTGAATTTTTTGCGCCATACCTTTTGAAAGCTCCTGAATTTTTCTGTTCCACCAATCACCTATTTCCAGCTTATCAAACCAATACCTGAGCCTTTTATTTGCATCAGATTTGCTCAATCCTTTAAGCTGGGCAAGATATAGTGCCTGCTCACCAACTTTCATACTTTTATAAAGACCTCTCTCTTCAGGAAGATAACCTATTAAAGCTATATGATGCGGTTGTAGCAATTCCCCATTAAACAGAACTTCACCAGAGTCAGGATAGGTAATTTGATTTATAATCCTTATTAAGGTTGTCTTACCTGCACCATTAGGGCCTAAGAGCCCATAAATACAATTCTTTGGTATCGCCAGTGAAACATTATTTAGTGCAATTTGGTCACCAAACTTTTTAGTAACATTATTGGCAACTAGGATATTTTTCATGCAGGCAAAATTTTTTTAAAATCTGAATGTATCCGTAAATTTTTCAAACCGAATTTTGAACTTAGACAGAACAAATAGAGCAAATTCTTAATTACAACTTTATCAATATTATCAAATTCAGAACTTAACGTCTATTATAATTGCTTTTTATAGGATATCAAAGATATAGAAATGCATTAAAATGGTACTTTAAACCAGGTCATTTTGTTTTCAACCTCAATGGCTTAAGGCTCAAAGCCTGTATAAAAAACAAAACCCACCCTTAAAAGGATTAAGGATGGGAAAAAAATTGCTATGAAAAAGAAAATTAATATTGGTTTCCCAATATTGATTCAAATATACGTTTTTTATTTAAAAAGAAAAGTTTAATTCGTTAAGAGAACATATCTTTTACTTTTTCAAAAAAGGATTTATCAGATTTTTCCGGCTTTGGTTCAAAGTTCTCGCTATTACGCATCTTCTCAAAAAATTCACGTTGCTCCTTATTTAGTTCCTTTGGTGTCCATACATTTACATGAACCAATAGGTCGCCTGTACCATAACCATTAATACTAGTAATGCCTTTTCCTCTCAATCTTAGAATTTTACCCGATTGAATCCCTGCTTCCAATTTAATACGAACCTGACCTGTTACCGTATCAATCTCCTTAGTTGTACCTAAAATTGCATCCGAAATACTTATGTATAAATCATAATGAAGATTATCACCTTCTCGCTTTAAGGTGGCATGTTCTTTAGTTTCTATGGCAACCAGAAGATCTCCTGAAATTCCATTACCGGGAGCTTCATTACCCTTGCCGGATACTTTTAGCTGCATCCCCTGCTCAAC
>JABDPH010000279.1 GCA_013042925.1 Eudoraea sp. | reverse complement strand
ATAGGCTGCGTAACTATCGATCCCAATACTCCAAGTACAATTTGGGTAGGGTCGGGTGAAAATGTAGGTGGTCGTCATGTGGGTTTTGGCGATGGAATATACTTAAGTAAAGACGATGGAAAGACCTGGAAAAATATGGGTCTTAAGAAATCTGAACATATTTCCAAAATTCTGATTCATCCTGAAAATTCAAATATCCTATGGGTGGCAGTGCAAGGACCACTTTGGAGCAAAGGTGGTGAACGAGGGGTGTACAAGTCAATCGATGGAGGTGCAAGCTGGAATAAGACTTTGGGAAATGAAGAATGGACAGGTGCTACAGACCTACTTATTGATCCACGAAATCCGGATGTACTTTATGCTGCTACATGGGACAGGCACAGAACAGTAGCAGCCTACATGGGAGGAGGCCCGGGCTCTGGAATTCATAAAAGTAGCGATGGTGGCGAAACCTGGGAAAAACTAAGTACGGGGATTCCAAAAGTAAAACTGGGCAAAATTGGCCTGGCTATGAACCCTTTTAATCCTGATATGATCTATGCCGCCATTGAATTAGAACGCCTTACTGGGGGTATCTTTGTTTCTACTAATGGAGGCCAGTCCTGGAGCAAAGAATCCAATACAGTTTCTGGAGGTACCGGTCCGCACTATTATCAGGAATTATATGCTTCTCCGCACAAAGAGGGTAGATTGTACCTGATGAATAATTATGTAAAAATATCTGAAGATCACGGAAAAACATTCGTGAATATGAATGAAAAAGGGAAGCATGTAGATAGCCATGCTATGGCTTTTAAAGCTTCTGATCCCAATTATGTGCTTTTTGGCACAGATGGTGGTTTATATGAAAGTTTTGACCATACCAAAACCTGGAAATTTATCTCTAATCTTCCGGTAACACAATATTACAAAGTGGCAGTAGATGATAGTGAACCATTTTACAATATCTACGGAGGAACGCAGGACAATGGGTCACACGGGGGTCCTTCAAGAACCAGAAATGAAGCGGGGATTTTAAATTCAGACTGGTGGATTACCCTGGGTGCTGATGGTCATCAATCTGCTACTGAACCCGGGAATCCGGATATTACTTACGGAGAATTTCAACAAGGCGTCCTATGGCGTGTAGACCAAACTACCGGAGAAACGGTATTTATTCAGCCTCAACCCTCGGCTGGTGAACCTGCTGAACGCTTTAACTGGGATGCACCTATTTTGGTAAGTCCGCACAAACCCACAAGACTTTATTTTGCTTCCCAACGTGTCTGGAAATCTGAGAACAGAGGAGATGAATGGCAGGCAATTTCTAAGGATCTTACCAGAAATCAGGAACGTTTGGCCCTCCCTATCATGGGTGCAAAGCAAAGCTGGGATAATGCCTGGGATGTAAATGCCATGTCTAATTACAACACTATTACTTCTTTGGCTGAATCTCCAAAACAGGAAGGCTTGCTTTATGCCGGAACTGATGATGGAATCATACAGGTCTCGGAAGATGGTGGTACTAATTGGCGAAAAGTAGAATTAGGCAGCATAAAAGGGGTGCCATCCACGCCATTTGTAAACGATGTACGTGCAGACCTTTTTGATACAAATATTGTTTATGCAGCTCTGGATAATCATAAATACGGGGATTTTAAGCCTTATTTATTGAGAAGCACAGATAAAGGCCGGACCTGGAGTTTAATGAATGGAAATCTTCCGAAACGTTTGCTTACATGGCGTTTGGTGCAAGATCATATTGACAAGGACTTGTTTTTCGCCGCTACAGAAAATGGTGTTTATTTTACCGCTAACGATGGTGGCAACTGGAGTCAGCTAAAAGGAGGCATGCCAACAATTGCGATACGTGATATTACCATACAAAGAAGGGAGAACGATTTGGTAGCAGCTTCTTTCGGTCGTGGTTTTTATATTCTTGATGATATTACACCCTTGCGCGAATTAAACGCTGCGGTGAGGAATGCAGAGGCTACACTTTTTGATGTAAAACCAGCCTATTGGTATGTTCCTAAATCTGCACGCTACGCACAGGGAAGCAATCAGTATGCCGCTAAAAACCCTGAATTCGGAGCAATTTTTACATATTACCTGAAGGATTCACTCACTTCTCTAAAATCTGCGCGAAAGTTGGCCGAAAAAGGAAAAGCTTCAGTGCCATTTCCGGGCTGGGATGCCTTGGAAGAAGAGAAAGTGCAACAACAGCCTAAGTTCTTGCTAACGGTCAAAGACAGTAAAGGACAGGTTGTTAATATAGTGGAAGGAACTAATAAAAAAGGATTTAACCGTGTAAATTGGGCCCTTGATGTTGCGGATAGAGGTGGCGAAGATCTTGAGCCACCAAAAGAAACGGATGATTATTATAGTAGTGCTGTTATGGTTACCCCCGGAGATTATTCGGTTGCCTTATCCAAGCTTGTAGATGGCCAGTTAGAGCAAGTGGGAGGTTCTAAAAGTTTTAAAGTGGTTCCTCTGTCTGAAGGGGCATTAAAAGGTGCTTCTTATGAAGAGATAGACGCTTTTAGAGAGGCCTATCATGCTTTTAAACAAGATTTGAAGGCAACTAGCACAGTTTTAAAAGAAAGTTCCTTAAAAGTAGCGGCAATGCAACGTGCTTTAGAAAAAGCGACATCTCCTTCTGACGATCTGGTTCAAAAGTTACATGCGGCAAGAACGATGCTTCAGGAGATGGATTCCAAAGTAAATGGAAATCCTGCTAAGAATGAAATAGGGGAAAGGAATATACCTAGCCCAAATTCCGGAAATTCTATAGGCCGCCGTGCCTTAACAAGCAGTACTTATGGACCAACGGCTAATCACAAAGTCGCCTTTGGAGCTGCCCGGACTATGTTGAAAGGCATAAAAACAGAACTCAACGGGTTTGTAAAATCACAATTGCCATCACTTGAAGCAGCGGTAAAAGCTGCAGGAGCCCCATGGATTGAAGGACAGGGGTTAATTAAGAATTAGAAATAATATGCCTGTAAAACAAACCCGCGAGTTTCTTCAATTCGCGGGTTTTTTAAATATAATTTAGATCAAGACTTTTAATTCCAACAGTTTTAGTAAATCCAAAGATCCTAGTAAAGTTATAAGGTGTTTAAAACGGACTTTGGACGCCCTTTTTTGAAAGAAAGAAATAGGCTAAAACCACAAATGAGATCAAACCACAGACCAAAAAACCAATGAACATGGGAAGTACGCTGTCTATTACAAATTGGCCAATATAGGTACTAATAGCTACTCCCATGATTGTTGCAATAAATCCGGTAATGGCTGCACCTATACCTGCAATATGCCCAACCGGTTCCATAGCTAGGGCGCGAAGGTTACCAAAAAGAAAGCCTACTGCAAAGAACTGTAAAGCAAAAAAGATGAGTAGGATACCAAATGAGGGATTTCCGGAACTGGCAAATAAAGCAATATAGAGTAAAGAGATTAATACATAAGCGGCCATAGAAACAGTTACCAGCCGTAACATCCCATAACGCAAAACCAGTGTTCCATTAAGCAGGGTAGCTGTGCCAATAGTAATAGCCAGAGCAGCGAAAATATAAGGGAAGGATTCTTTTAATGCGTATTGTTCCTGGAAAATCTGTTGTGCGGTACTCAGGTATACCAAAAATGAACCTGTAATAAAACCCCAGATTACGGTAAAGAGCATTGTTTGTCGGTAATTAAGTAATTCCTTGTAACCACTAACAAAGACACTGCCACGAAATGAAGTTCTTTTGCGTGGGGCAAGCGTTTCGGGTTGTCTTCTCCAGAACCAGGCAGCGACCAGAATACCAAATGCTACCTGGACATGAAATATGGCTTCCCAGCCATAGAAATCAAGAATCCATTTCCCCATGGCCGGTGCAATTATCGGCACAAGTATAAACACAACCGTAACAAAAGACATTACACGGGCCATATAGTCTCCGCTATATTTATCCCGGATCATGGCGATGCTTATTGTTCTTGGTGCGGATAATGAAACTCCCTGCAGGATTCGGCCGGTAATCATCAATTCCAGTCTTTGGGAA
>JABDPH010000276.1 GCA_013042925.1 Eudoraea sp. | reverse complement strand
AAACAAATTCAGGATTAGCTGTGAAAATACCATCTACATGTGTATAATTTTGCAATTCTTCGGCGTCAAGAAAATTTGCAATAAGAGAAGCTGTATAATTGCTACCATTACGCCCTAATGTTGTAGTTTCATCTGCTTCGGTAGAAGCTATAAAACCGGTGATCACAGGCACTTCGTCTGATTTCAATTTTGAAAATTCATTGATTACATTTTCCTTTGAAACATCTTCGAGCAATTTTGCATCTCCATAGGTATCGTCTGTTTTGATTAGTCTGCGACTATCAAGTAGTATTGCATTGATGCCATTTCCAATTAGTAATTTTGTGATTAGCTTACCTGATATTAGCTCCCCATAAGCCAGAACCTGATCTTTAATTTTAGGACTATAATCGCCAAGCAAAGTAACTCCTTCAAACAATTTTACTAATTCCAGGAATTCCTCTGAAAGACTGATATTTTTAAAGGTGTGTTTCTGGTATCTTTCAAAATCTTCAAAATCCTTCCTGTAATCCAATCCCTTTGCGGCTTTATCTAATATCGCTTCCAACTGATCCGTCGCTTTTTCACGTGCTGATAAAACCACAGCGATATTTTCCCCATTTTCGACTTTGCCGGATATAATATCCAATACCCTTCCTAAACCTTCTCCATTGGAAAGTGACTTACCTCCAAACTTTAATATTTTTATTCTCTCAGATTTCCCATTGGTATCAAAAACGCCTTTGAGCAACTGCTGCATTTGTTCAAATTCAATCAAAAATGCATCATGCCCGTGCAATGACTGTATTTCACCATAGGTAACATTACTTTTGGCCTGAGCTAGCTGTTTAAAGGTATCCTTATTCTCATTTGCTGTAAAAAAAAGATCAGAATCTACTCCTATAATGTGAATATTGGTATTACTGTTTTGAAGATTATTAAATGCCTCCTCCCCATCTCTTGTAATATCTATGGTTTTTAATAATTGGTTGGCTAATTTATATGCTGAAAGCTGAAACCTTTCATTCAATTTTTTTCCATGATGTGTTAGCCAGCTTTCAACATTAAAAACCTGCAATTCTTCATTGGTGCTTCTTTGAAACCTTGCTTTAAAAGACTGGGGAGTTCTATAACATAGCATAGCGTGCATCCTGGCATCGTGAACGGGTTGCTTTGAATTGACAAGAAATTGTTCCTGAATCTGACAATTGGCAATAAGCCAATCTGTTGACTTCCAATCGGCGGCCACTGGGATCAAATGTTCTGTTAGCATTGGATTTATTGCAGCCATTTCCCACGCAATTCCACCTCCCAATGAACCCCCAATCAGCGCATAAATGCGATCTATATTAAGTTCTTTTAATCCTAGAAGAAATATCCTTGCAATATCACCTGCAACAAAATCTTTGTAATTATCCACGACAAAACCGTCATAACCATTTCCCGGTATATTGAAGGCTAACACCGTATATTTAGTGGTGTCAATACATTTGTCATCTCCAATCAATGATGCCCACCAGCCATCATCCCCGGCGACATTTGAATTACCCGTAAGGGCATGATTTACTACTACTATCGGTGCGGAGTGCAAGTCCTTGCCAAACAATTGATAGGATAGCTCAATATCCTGAACAACACCTCCAAAGGTTTTAAACTGAGGGATTTCTATTTTTTGAAGTATGTTATCCAATTCATTCATGCATGTAATATGAATTATAACTGAGCAGATGGAATTCTAATTCAAGTTGAACTCTCTACTCAGCTAATTTCAGTATTGTTATTATAACTAAGCCGGAACAGATTTATCAATTGTGGTAAAAGCTTGTTCCAGATCTGCTTTAAGATCATCCAGATTCTCCAATCCAACAGATAAACGTATTAGATCTTTGGTTACTCCTGTTGATTCCTGGGCCGCCTCATCTAATTGTTGATGCGTAGTGCTCGCCGGATGAATTATCAAAGATTTAGTATCACCTATATTAGCCAATAAGGAGAAGATTTGGGTTCCATCGGCAATTTTCTTAGCTGAATCGTATCCACCTTTAACTCCAAAAGTTATTAATCCGCTTTGTCCTTTTGGCAAATAAGCTTCGGCCTCAGCAAAATATTTACTGCTTTTTAAGCCCGGATAGTTCACCCAGGTAACCTCATCCCTGTTTTCAAGCCACTCCGCCAGTTCAAGGGCATTTTCACTGTGTTTTTGCATGCGAACTTCAAGCGTTTCCAGACCCTGTATTATTTGAAATGCATTAAACGGGCTCAAACAGGCGCCATGATCTCTTAAGCCTTCAATACGTACTTTAGCAATAAATGCAGCTGGTCCCAAGGCATCATGATACACCAAACCATGGTATCCCGGTGAAGGTTCCGTAAATTCCGGAAATTTTCCGTTTGCCCAATCAAAAGTTCCGGCATCTATTACCACTCCACCAAGCGCAGTGCCGTTTCCATTGATATATTTGGTAAGAGAATGAATTACAATATTGGCTCCATGCTCAATCGGATTTAACAAGGCAGGTGTAGCTACAGTATTATCAACAATAAATGGAATTTTAGCAGCCTTTGCTTCAGCTGAGATAGCTTTCAGGTCCAGAACATCCAACTTTGGGTTTCCCAGCGACTCTACGAAAATAGCGCGTGTATTCTCTTTTACTGCTTTCCCGAAATTAGAAGGGTCTGAGGGATCAACAAATGTTGTAG
>JABDPH010000273.1 GCA_013042925.1 Eudoraea sp. | reverse complement strand
CAAAAAAATCGTTGAGATTGAGAAGAATAAGAATGAAAATAAGGCCTGATACAATGAACAAGGTTAAAGAACTTTTCTCATATAACCTTTTGAGCTCAGTTATATCATTTCTGTTGAGTATTTCAGCGGTCAAAGGATAGGTTATCTGGTGCATGGCTCTTGCAGGTACCGCAATGACCGTAGCAATAAAAATAGCTACTGTATAATAGGCAACATTTTGAATAGGAATAAACTGATTTATCATGAATCGATCTATCTCCAAAAGGATTACTGCAGTTGATCCTCCCAGAATAATAAGAATACTATAATTTACCATAGAATTGGTATTTTTAGGCCAATTAAACCGAATCTTTGGTCTTCGAAGACTAAAAGCGTATAGCTTCATGAGCAATGCTCTAAGGAGATATAGAACTACCAATGCCTTTAAAAAAAAATCTACACCTACAATCTCCATATACAGCAGAATTAGGAGCAAGCTTACCCCTACTCTAACGAACACTTCTTTCATGAAATTTCCAATAACCGATTTCATTTGCACTTTAGACCAGGCATAAAATACCTCAAAATAAGCCATGGCCATTCCTATTAAAAAAATGTACCAGACATAATCTTTTACAATATTATTCTCCCTGGCAAGGAAATTACCTATGGCATCATTGGCTAAATAACTTGCCCCTGCAAGCGGAAGTACTATAACCAAGGGCAGAAGTACCATAAGAGTAAGAAAACCATCCGCAGATGTTGAATCCTTAAAATTACTGTAATATTTAACTAGTGTATTTGGTACTCCGAATGCCATCAAAGGCATTAGAATGGCTGATGTAGAAAGAATAACCCCTACCAGACCATAATACTCTTCAGAAAGAAAACGGGTATAAAGGAAAAGCACATTAACAGCTCCTATCGCAAATCCAAGATATGTGATAGTAGTATTCTTCAACGATTGCTTAAAAATTATTCCCATTCTAACAGTTCAGCCAGCTTTGCGGTGAGCATTCTTCTGTTATACGCTTCTATATTTACTGAAGATACCATTAAATTGTCTTGCTGATAAAGATGAAACCAATTTAAAATTACAGCTTTAAGATCTGACGAAGAATTGTAATTAAAAACAAGACCAGAATTGGTTCTTTTTACAATTTCCGCGACTTCCCAATCTGGAGGTCCTATTGCTAAGATCGGCCTTTTCGCTGCCAGGTATTCAAACAGCTTACCGGGAATAATACCCCTTGTATCAGGTGAATCTATTTCAGCCAGGAGCAACAATTGAGAATTCCGCTGATAATTAACAGCTTCCTCATGCGTAACGTAATCTTTAATGTTCGTATAGGATTTTAAACCATTATCATAAATACATTTTAAAACATCACGGCCAACCACCCCAATAATATTTAATTGAAAGACTTTCCGAAAAGCTTCATTTTCATCAATGATTTCTGATAGTACTTTCCAAAGATTTTCCGGATTTCTCCCTGTGAGCAGTGAACCAATATGGGAGAGTGTAAATTTTTTATCCAGGGCTGTAAAGGGCAGGTCGCTCTCCGGAATATCAAAACCATTGGTAATCACATGGATTGGTTTTGAGGTAATTGATTCAAATTCAGCTTTTGTCGTATTACTGGTAACTAATAGCTTATCGCAGCTACTTGCTACTTTTATTTCCAATTCACGATGTTTTCTTTGTGAAGCTTTAGTAAGCCTAAGCTTATTGTGGTAGCCAATAGACGTCCATGGATCCCTGAAATCTGCCAACCATTTAACATCCAGAATCCTTTTTAATTCCAAACCAATTAAGTGAAGACTATGAGGAGGACCAGTTGTAATTATAGTATCTATTTGTTCTTTATTGATTATGTCCTTTAAAAACCTTACTGAAGGCTTAACCCAGTATTTCCTTGCGTCCGGAATAAACATATTTCCCCTTATCCAAAGTAAAGTTTTCTCTAATAAGGAAGTATTGTTATCACTTATAACACCAGAACTTATCTGTTTCGTTTTACTCTTACTCAAAAATCCTGCTAAATGATATGGCTCAAAGATTTTATTTTTATAAATAGTGACATTTTCCGGAATTTCCTTAAGAAGGCTAATATCGGTAATGGGATATTTAGGGTTTTCGGGTATATAAACTACAGGATGTATCTGAAATTCAGGTAAATACTTTACAAACTTTAGCCAACGCTGAACTCCGGGTCCCCCGGCAGGGGGCCAATAATAATTAATGATAAGGACCTTGTGCATTATCCTTCCTTCTTTTTTCTCAAACTAAATATTGAAAATACGCCTCCTCCTAAAAACAAAATAATCATTAATATGGAGCTCGCTAAAGTAATCTTGCTGCCAGTTTCAATTACTTTAGGTTCAAACTTGAACTCTACAGTATGCTCACCGCTAGGGATATTCATAGCTCTTAAAACGTAGTTGACTTTGAAATGATCTACCGACTTGCCATCAATATAGGCCTTCCAATCGCCGGGATAGTACATTTCAGAAAATACTGCAAGTCCGTTATTATTATTGTTCGTCCTATAGGTTAAATGATTGGGTTTATATTCCTTTAAGGTAATGGAAGCCAAAGAATCTTTTGGAAAATTAAATTCGTCTATTTGAGAAAAATCAACAGTGTTCACAACTGCTTCATTAACAACATCCAAACTATCCAGTGCCTTAATCTCTTCATCGGTACTTTGTACCTCAATGAGCCTCTCTATGAACCAGGCATTACCATTGACTTCGGGATTGGTTATTGCAAATTTCTTACCTTCTTCATCTTGTTGAATTATATACTTTACATTAAGCATATTCAGAACTCGCAAATTATTTCTATATATGTGGAAATCAAATAAATCCTGCATCCCTGCCGGTTTAGCGGCATGATAGCCCCCAATGGACTGATGAAAATATGATGTTCTGGCGCCGTTAAGGCC
>JABDPH010000077.1 GCA_013042925.1 Eudoraea sp. | reverse complement strand
GTTTAGTAGAAATCAGTTCTTTCCCATTACTCTCCAACTCTGTTATGTGGAATTTCATCTCCTTATCCACCAGGCTGCCATAACCAACATTTGTTTTCCAAACCCTGGCCAGATCACTTTTCCTGATAATTCGCATTTCAACTGCCAGGTTTAAATGGTATGTTCTCCATTTAGTAGTCCCGTAGGTGGCTTTCCATCCCATCAATGGAATAATAACCTCTACAATGTAATCCGCATCTACATCGGCATACTTTGAAACTTCTTTTAGTTCGGCCGGCATCATAAACTCTGATGCATCTTTCTTAATTTCAACATTAGTCATAAGTCCATTGGACATAAATAATTCAGACAGATTCTCCTGTACACGATCCTCAGGATAAAACCGATGTAATTCGGTATTCCCGGCAATATCTGATTGGGTAAGGTCAGCTATCAGTCCTTCACCTACTACATCTTTTGGAGTCATAAAGTATAGGGGAGGCGCCTGGTAGCGAACCATCAATACTTTTGCCGTTTTTAGTTCTTCTTTGGTTTCCGGGGTAAGTTTTGCTTTTTTCTGTGCGCTTAGACCTGGAGCTAATAAAACAATTAATATTATATAAAAAACGGTTATAAGGTTTTGGATTTTCATTGTTAGAGCAAATAATAAAGATTATTCCAATCAAATTGTACCAGGATAATCACGGGCCAATTTGCGGTTGGTTTTATGATAAAACGCCACCTCATTGGCTATATTGCCTGATTGTGTCTCTGGAAATGTATAAAATGAAATCCCAGTACTTCAATAATACGTCTGGGATCCTTTTTTTAAATTAATTGTCTATTCAAATGGAAAATTGTATTTACTTAGTGTGCAGTTAAGCAAAAGTCAATCTAAATTCTTTTATCTTTAACAATAACCAATTAACCAATTATGAGACTATCTATTTTCACTTTAGCCATTTTTATATTTACATGTATCAGTTGTAATACTGAAAAGAAAACTGAGGAGAACAGTCCTGTAGTAGAATCCACAAAACCACTTCCATATTTAACGTTTCAAAAAGAAAATTTGTTTCCCGGAGATGGCAGCTTACTCAGGGCTGAAGACGGGGTTGAACTGGAAGATGGGCGAATTGTAGTAGTAGATCAGGCCAATGGCCTTAGAATAATTGAAAAAGATGGTTCTAACAGACCATTCGGTGATTTCGCAGCAGCGGGTTTTGTTCATCTTCCACCGGAGCAGACTGCATCACCTAATGGCATGGTTCTGGAACACGACGCGAAACATATTTTAATGTCTGATGTTGCAGACGGAAAGATTTACAGAGTGAATATAGACTCGGAAAAAGTAGAAATGATCTATGATCATCCCTATGGTGTCAATACTATTTACAGGGATAAAACCGGAGCATTATGGTTTTCCCAATCTACTGAGAGTACCAATTTGGGTGAAATGTTTCGCGATGTAAATATTCCCGTACCCCATGGTGCTGTTTTCAGAATGACCGACTTAAAAAGCACGCCTGTTAAAATTATGGACAGTCTCTATTTTGCTAATGGTATTACCATGGACAAGGACGAAAAACATCTTTATATTGCTGAAACTATGATGGATAGAGTACATAAATTTGAAGTAGATACTAATAGTGGTTCAGCCAAATATATGGGCGTAGCTGCAAATGTAGGTTCTCCTGATAATTTATTAATAGATAGTGAAGGTCGGTTAATTATTGCTTCTCCTCTGTATAATCAGGTAATAGCTGTAGATTTTGAGAATCATTCGCAGCATGTGCTATTTGATGGCTCCACTAATGCTAATTCAAAGGTTAGCAACGAATATACCCGTAGAAGTCGTTTGGGGATGGAGCGGCTTGAATTACTAACGCCGGATCTGTTTCACCCCCTTCCGGGATTACTCACAGGGATGTTCTTCTCTAATGATGGCCAAACACTTTATATAACAAATCTGGGAAATGATATTTTGAAATATGATTTTCAATAATCCATTAACTGAGAACGCCTAAACTGAGTTCCTTATACTTGCGGACAGGCAGGAAAATGCAATTATGCTGACCCAAAATGGAATCTGCTACTAAAGGTAGTAAGAGAGTCTTTTTAGAGCGAAATATGATCATTGATTAAAAATTTATTGGCGAAATTGCTGTATTTTAAATTTTTGGTACCATCTTTGAACTCTAATAAGTATTATAAATACATTTAAATTAAATTACAATGAGTAAAGGAACAGTAAAATTCTTCAACGATTCCAAAGGTTATGGTTTTATAACTGAAGAAGGTTCAAACAAAGAACATTTTGTACATTTTTCTGGATTAATTGATGAAATTCGTGAAGGCGATGAAGTTGAATTTGATCTTACAGAAGGAAAAAAAGGATTAAATGCAGTAAACGTAAAAGTTATTTAACATATACGATTCTACTTTGAAACAAAAACCCATCAAGAATTTGATGGGTTTTTTTTATATCCAAAGACGTGATATAAGTTAAACCTCACTTTGCTTAACATCAGATTCATGTTCCATCACATTCAAGTCGAGCTCATTAAAATTGTTGGCTGCCTTTACCAACAGGGTAGAGCCTATGGTTTCAAACAATTGATTGGTTTTTAATACAAATTGAGCCTGTTTCTCTATTTTAAAATTCGGTATCCCTACCAGGGTAAGATCAGTAGAGGCAGATTCCTGTTCAATAATATCATAAAATGGTTTTTGCTCTACGGCATTATTAATAATTCTTATTTCAACATTCACTCTTAAATCTTCAACAAGTTTAGAAATATTTGAATGTATTTGGGTACTGTCAACATTATTGTTGTTTACGAACAAAACCCTGATAATGGTATTGTTCCATTTTGGAGAGGCAATTATAAATCTGGCAATATTGAGCATCATCTCAGCATTCTTACTGTCGGTTTCCCGCCACCAAAGGTCTACTGTACTATAATTGCCAAATTTGGTTTTTCGGTCAAAATCCAAATACAATAAATTGTAATCCAAATACAGTAAAGTCTTGGTCATTTTGGCATATTCCCATGAATTTTCCAAACCTTTGGGCCATCCCATCATTATGGTGTTGGGTTCAACACCTGAGAATCCAAAGACGGTAGCAATATTAGTAATACCACTATAGATGTTATCCACTTTTACCTGCCTGCCAAAAATACCAAGCTCCTTAAGGGATTCATCACGAACAACTTGATCTGTCTTTTTTAAAGGGGTATCATCTTTCGTATCCAGGATAAGTTTGAAATTAGTAACAATCCCTGTACGGCCCGAGACCGTTTTACATAACTCCAATAAATAGTGCTGATGATCACTTTTACCGCTAAAGAGAATAATATTTGGATTCCAATTAGCATTTTCATCCTCTTCTGCATCTATTTTTTTTAACCCTTTGTTTACCACATTCTCCCAAACACTTCGCCATACGTCATTCGATTGCAGCTTTACTTCCTTTCGTTGGAGGCCGAAATATAAACCCCCAATTACAGCCAATGCCGCTAACATGGCAATCATATCTAACTTAAACATAACCGCAAAACAAGCAATAAACCCAAGCAGACCAATCCAGCGTTTAATCTTAAAACTTGGCTGAAAATCAGGATTCGCCCAACTTTCCAGGAAATAGGTAATATTGATAAATCCATAGGCGGTCAGATAAAACATAGAGACCACACGGGCAATAATATCCAATTCCCCAATGAGAATACCAGCCTCTGCAATAATAAAAACCATTAGAAGGGCATTGACCGGTTCATTATTTGTTCCCTTTCCTTTACTAAATATTTTAGGGGTCACCTTGTCAATGGACATGGCCTGTAAAATTCTTGGTCCGCCAAGAATGCCTCCTAAGGCCGAAGATAGGGTAGCACCCCATATTCCTGCTACAACGGCGGGTGCAAACAGGGCAATTTTCATTAGAATATTATAGTCCGTTTTCAATACATCTGAATTGATAGTAAATGCTATAAAAATGGCAAGGACAAGATAGACAACCAGCCCAACACCAATGGCGGATAAAGTTCCTATGGGGATCGATTTTTTAGGATCTTTTAAATCCCCGCTCATGGCAATACCTGCCGTAAATCCCGTAACCGCGGGAAAAAATATGGCAAAGACCACCTCAAGGGGTGCGGAGCCTTCTGTTGCCAGGATTGGCAATGTTTCCGGGGCAAATTCAGAAGATCCTAAAAAGATAGCAAGCAAGGAAACGAAAATAGCCGCCAGGATTAAATATTGGGCTTTTAAGGCCAATGATGTACTTATTAAAGCAATCACCGTTAAGGATAATAAGGCAATGGTTCCTGTTATTCTGATGTCATTGACGGACATTCCAAAACCGAAGTACGCATTAAAGCTTTCCGAAAAACCTACCAAGTACAAGGCAATAGAAAATGCAGTGCCTACGGCAAGAGCTATCCCAATTGAACCTCCTATGGGAATACCCATACTCCGTGATAGTACATAATAAATACCTCCGGCTCCAATCTTTTTATCGGTGGCCACTGAAGATACACTTAAACCTGTAGTAACAGCTATTATATGGGCTATAATAATAATAACAACGGTGCCAAACAGACCGGCATTACCAACTACCCAGCCCAAACGCATATACATAATAACCCCTAAAATCGTGAGTATGGAAGGGGTAAAGACCCCTGCAAAAGTCCCAAACTTCTTCTTTTCTACCATTGATTAGCGTTGGTTGCCAGTGAAGGTTCTCAAAAGATGGGTAAGATAGCCAATATTTTTGTATAATTTTTGAATGTATGGCACTCGCGAACTCCAGCTTTAGGCAGCTTTTCATTCAGACAAGCGACCGTTTTAAACTTCGTTTGGAAGATAGCAAAACAATCTATTTAGACGTTCTGTCCAAATGTAATACAAGGACGAACACTATCCTTATTGGGAGAACGGATGAATTATTGTAAATTCATACAACGATAAATCGGTTTATAAAATGAAAGCACACAGAATTTTTTTTGCAGCTATACTCGCATTGCTGATAG
>JABDPH010000272.1 GCA_013042925.1 Eudoraea sp. | reverse complement strand
AATAACCCTACCGGAAATAGTTTTTCTGTATCACAGATAGAAACTCTTCTTAATAATTTTAGTGGTTTACTGGTCGTAGACGAAGCATATATAGATTTTGCTACGCAGAGCAGTTGGCTGGAAAGACTTGGACAGTTTCCTAATCTTATAGTAACAAGGACATTTTCCAAAGCCCATGGAATGGCTGGTTTACGTCTGGGTGTATGCTATGGGTCTGCGGAGGTAATAGCTATATTAAACCGTATAAAACCACCATATAATGTAAATGAACTTACCCAGCAAAAGGCATTACAAATGATTCAGAATACAACCATTTTAGAAAAACAGGTTGCAGAAATTTTAATGGAAAGGGACCGGGTGGCGCAACAATTGGAGAAAATCAATTTTATAAAAGAAATATATCCTTCAGATGCGAATTTCATTTTGGTAAGGGTAGATGATGCAAATAGAAGGTATAAGGAAATATTAGAATTAGGGGTTGTCGTTCGCAACAGATCAACACAACCTCTTTGTGACAATACGTTAAGGTTTACCATAGGAACCCCGGAAGAGAATAAAAAATTGCTAAAAGTATTAAACTCCTTATGATGGAACTAAATAAGACCAGGAAGAAGGTATTATTCATTGATCGTGACGGAACACTAATTGTGGAGCCGCCAGACGAACAAACAGACAGTTTAGAAAAGATAGTGTTTTATCCCGGCGTCTTCAACTATCTGAGTAGAATAGCCAGGGAATTGGATTTTGAATTAGTCATGGTGACCAATCAGGATGGTCTTGGGACAGCGTCATTTCCCGAAAAAACATTTTGGCCTTCACATAATTTTATTCTTAAGTGTTTTGAAGGGCAGGGGATAGTATTTACAGAAATACATATAGATCGGACTTTCCCACAAGAAAATGCCGATACCCGAAAACCAGGAACAGGGCTATTAAAGAAATATTTCTCAAAGGAATATGACCTGGCAAACTCCTTTGTAATAGGCGATCGTTTAACTGATATGGAACTGGCAAAAAATTTGGGATCGAAAGGCATTTATATTAATACGAATACGTTTTTGGGAACAGATGAAATTACTGTTGAAGAAACCCAATTGCAGGAAACAATTGCCTTGGAAACTACAGAATGGATGGCCATTTATGAATTCTTAAAACTTAAAGAAAGAGTCGCTGAAATTACCAGAAAAACAAAAGAAACGGAGATATATATTCAATTGAATTTAGACGGAACCGGTATAAGTAATATTTCTACCGGGATTGCTTTCTTTGATCATATGTTGGATCAGCTTGCGCGCCACGGTCAGATGAATCTCGAGATAAGCGTTAAAGGCGACCTGGAAGTAGATGAACATCATACAATAGAAGATACCGCGATTGCATTGGGTGAAGTATTTCATAATGCCTTAGGGGATAAATTAGGAATGGAACGATATGGCTTTAGTCTGCCAATGGACGATTGTCTTGCCCAGGCAGCTCTGGACTTTGGTGGGCGCGCCTGGCTGGTCTGGGAGGCGGAGTTTAAACGTGAGATGATTGGTAAGATGCCAACAGAAATGTTTTATCATTTTTTCAAATCTTTTTCAGATGGTGCAAAGGCTAATTTGAATATAAAGGCGGAAGGAACCAATGAACATCACAAGATAGAAGCTATATTTAAGGCCTTTGCAAAAGCAATAAAGATGGCTGTAAAGCGCGATGTAGATAAAATGGTATTGCCGACCACAAAAGGAATGCTCTAGAAATTGATTTAGGGCATTTAAATAAACATTATCATAGTAACAAAGTATATGAAATTGGTGATAGTAAATTATGGTGCAGGAAATATCCAAAGCATAAAGTTTGCCTTTAAACGCCTGGGATACGATGCCGTATTGAGTGATGATGCTAAGGAGATTAGAGCCGCTGACCGGGTAATATTTCCGGGTGTTGGAGAAGCCAGTAGTGCTATGAATAAATTAAGGGCAAGTGGTTTAGATAAGGTAATTCCGGAATTAAAACAGCCTGTTTTAGGCATTTGTCTGGGGATGCAGTTAATGTGCCATAGTTCTGAAGAGGGCAATACATCTGGTTTGGGCATTTTTGATACAGATGTAGTTAGATTTACCAATAGGGTAAAAGTTCCGCAAATTGGATGGAATCAAATCTCAAATCTCAAATCTTCCTTGTTTAAAGGTGTTGCTGAAAAAGATCATATATACCTGGTGCACAGTTATTATGCCCCAATTTGTTCGGAAACCATAGCAGTTTCAGAATATGAAATGGCGTATAGCAGTGCTTTGCAGAAAGATAATTTTTATGGGGTACAATTTCATCCCGAAAAAAGTAGCAAAGTTGGAGAAAGAATTCTAAAAAACTTTCTGGAGTTATCTTAGCACTAGCTATTAGCATGGTTTGTATAAGCAAAAAAATAATTAAATGAGAGTAATCCCGGCTATTGATATTATTGGAGGCAAATGCGTAAGGCTTTCACAGGGCGATTATAACACCAAGAAAGTATATAATGAGCATCCCTTGGAAGTAGCCCTTGAATTTGAAGCTCATGGAGTTCAGCACGTTCATTTGGTTGATCTTGATGGTGCAAAGGCGAAACATATTGTAAATTATAAGGTGCTGGAAGCCATTGCCACAAAAACCAATTTAAAAATCGATTTTGGTGGGGGATTGAAATCCAATGAGGATTTGAAAATTGCCTTTGACTGCGGAGCCGGTCAAATAACAGGAGGCAGTATTGCGGTAAATGATCGTGATACTTTTTTAGGGTGGATTGAAACTTATGGCGCAGAACGAATCATTCTTGGAGCAGACGTTAAAGATGAACGAATTGCCATAACCGGATGGCAGCAGGAATCTGACAAGAAATTGATTCCATTTGTCCAAGATTATCAGAGCAAAGGCATTAAGTATGTTATTTGTACAGATATTAATAAGGATGGGATGCTTGGAGGCCCTGCAATTGAACTGTATAAAAGACTTCTTGCTCAAACCATGATCAATGAAACAGTGGTAAGTATGAGCGGGGTCGAAGATGTAAAACTCCCTGGTATTAGCCTAATCGCAAGTGGGGGTATAGGGAATTTTACAGATTTACCTGATTTACAGGAAATTGGTTGTGAGGGGGCTATATTAGGTAAGGCCATCTATGAGAATAAGATTAGTTTAAAGCAATTAGAACAATTTATATTATCGGTATGAATAATATAAGAGATGAATGGATGTCAGAATTTTTGGAGAATTCTATTTACAGACTTGATGAGAGTACGAGAATGAATAAAATTAGTCTGAAGTCCAATGAAGAGTTTAATATTTGGAAAAAGCCAAATGAATCCTCCAATAGCATTGGGAATCAAATAATTCATATATGTGGCAATATGACACAATATATAATTGCATCTTTAGGGGAACAGGATGATCTGAGAAACAGAGATGCAGAATTTTCAATATCTGATGGTTTTAAAAGAAATGAGCTAATACAAAAACTAGAAGATACTGTTAGCCAGGCAAAGCTTGTACTAAATAATTGTGGTAAAAGTCAGCTACTAAAAAAACGTGTAGTGCAGGGGTATGATCTCTCGGGAATAGGCATTGTAATTCACGCAGTTGAGCATTATTCTTATCATACGGGTCAAATTGCATTTTGGACAAAACAGCTGATCAATAAGGATTTAGGATTTTATGATGGTAGAGACTTGAATATTAAAAACGAAAATTAGAAAATGCTTACTAAAAGAATAATTCCTTGCCTGGATATAAAGGATGGTCGTACTGTAAAAGGCATAAATTTTGTCGATTTGCGAGATGCCGGAGATCCGGTTGAACTTGCACAAATATATGCCGATGAAGGTGCAGACGAGTTAGTATTTCTGGATATTTCCGCAACCGAGGAAAGACGAAAGACACTGGCTGATTTGGTTAAAAGGGTAGCGGAGAAAGTTAATATCCCTTTCACTGTTGGCGGCGGTATTTCGTCTATTGAAGATGTTGATGTTCTTCTGCATAATGGGGCAGACAAAGTATCTATAAATTCTTCAGCGGTTAAAAACCCTGAATTAATTAATGAGCTTGTAGCTAAATTCGGTTCTCAGTGTATAGTAGTTGCCATAGATGCAAAGCAAATAAATGGAGAATGGAAAGTTCATCTTGTAGGTGGCAAAGTACCCACCGAAATAGAATTGTTTAAGTGGGCTGAAGAAGTTGAAGAACGAGGCGCGGGAGAAATCTTGTTTACCTCTATGGACCATGACGGTACAAAAAATGGATTTGCCAATGAAACACTAGCTAGGCTATCATCAGAACGGAACATACCAATAATCGCATCCGGAGGAGCTGGTAACATGCAACATTTTATTGATACTTTTAACGATGGTAAGGCAGATGCGGCATTGGCAGCAAGTGTATTTCATTTTAAGGAAATGGAGATAAAGGATCTTAAAAAGAAATTACAGGATAATGGCATTCCTGTTAGATTATAACGAAATTTTATATGGCAGTAAAAGAAGTATACTATGGAAGTAGCATTTGATAAAAATAAAGACGGACTTGTACCGGCAATAATCCAGGACTCAACCACTAAAAATGTCTTAATGCTGGGTTATATGAATGAGGATGCCCTTAATAAAACTATGGAATCCGGAAAAGTGACCTTCTATAGCAGAGGCAAAAAACGAATATGGCAAAAAGGGGAAGAAAGTGGCAATTATCTTAATCTGGTTAATGTTGAAATCGATTGTGATAATGATACGCTGTTAATCTCTGCAAACCCTGTAGGACCTACATGTCATAAGGGAAGCGATACCTGTTGGAATAAAGATAATGATCAGAATTTTGGTTTTCTAACTCAGCTGGAAGCTATTATTAGAGATAGAAAAGAGAATGATAGTAATGAAACGAGCTATGTTAGTTCTTTGTTTAAAAGCGGGATAAACAAAATTGCTCAGAAAGTGGGTGAAGAAGCTGTAGAAACAGTAATTGAAGCAAAGGACGACAATGAAAAGCTTTTCCTTGAAGAAAGTGCCGACTTGCTTTTTCACTACCTGATTTTATTGCAGGCCAAAGGCCATCTTCTTGAAGATGTTGTCCACATTCTACAAAGCAGGCATAAAATTTAAGACACTAAATCCTTAAGTTTTCTTAAAATTAATACGGCATTTTATTAAATGTGTTATTTTTAGCTAATGACTATGAAAACAGGAAAAGGCTTTCGATTTTTAAACTACGAAGCGCCTCAGCTTACTCCCTTTGAAAAACTTTTTGAGATTTTTCAGGAGCTCATTACACATACCTCAGGCGATGTAGATGAGGCTCTGGACTGGTTACGGGAATTGGATAAGGAGTATGAACTCACGGATGAGAATTATACCATTGATGATTTTATTGAGGACTTGAAAGCAAAGGGTTTTTTACGTGAAGAATTAGAAGAGGGTGGTGGAGAAGGAGATGGTGAACCGGGTGAAGCCAATTTGTCCATTACTGCTAAAATGGAGCGAATTATTCGTCAGCGTGCTTTAGATCAGATTTTTGGTAAGCTAAAGAGAAGTGGTGCAGGGAACCACAAGACTGGGAAATCTGGCCCTGGAGATGAGCATACCGGCGATTTCAGAGAGTATAGATACGGAGATTCTTTAGAGCATATTTCAATGACAGAAAGTTTGAAAAATGCCCAGATTAATCACGGCATGGATGGTTTTTCGCTTACGGAAGATGATCTTGTAGTAGAAGACACACATTATAAAGCTCAAATGAGCACAGTGCTGATGATAGACATTAGCCATTCTATGATTTTATACGGAGAGGACCGTATTACACCTGCCAAAAAAGTTGCCATGGCTCTGGCCGAGTTAATTACCACAAGGTATCCCAAAGATACCCTTGACATTTTGGTTTTTGGAAATGATGCGTGGCCTATTCCCATAAAAGAACTTCCCTACCTAAAAGTTGGGCCATATCATACCAATACTGTTGCCGGATTACAACTTGCAATGGATATGTTGAGGAGAAAAAGAAATACCAATAAACAAATCTTTATGATTACGGATGGCAAGCCCAGTTGTCTGAGAATGCCGGACGGGACATATTATAAAAATAGTGTTGGTCTTGACGATTTTATTGTTGAAAAATGTTACAATACGGCAAGACAGGCTAGAAGATTACATATTCCTATTACAACTTTCATGATTGCACAGGATCCTTATTTAAGACAATTTATAAGGCATTTTACTGAGGCCAACAAAGGAAAGGCGTTTTTCACAGGCCTGGAAGATTTAGGAGAAATGATTTTTGAAGATTATGAACAAAACCGAAGGAAAAGATTGAAGTAAAACTTTAATAAATATCCGTAAAATATTGCTATAAAGATAATTAAATACATATGAAAATAGATTATAAAAAAATATTCACCCTGGGAGAACTCAAATCGGCAGCTTATAAAAGCAAGAGCATAAAGGATGAATTAAGATGGAATTTAAGGGATAAAATAAGCAAAGGAGAAGAGACTTTCCACGGTATATGGGGATATGAAGAATCGGTAATTCCTGAGTTAGAGCGTGCCATTTTATCGCGTCATAATATTAATTTGCTGGGACTTAGAGGTCAGGCTAAAACCCGATTGGCAAGATTGATGGTTAACCTGTTAGATGAATATATACCTGTTGTCGCAGGATCTGAGATTAATGATGATCCTCTTAATCCCATTTCTAGATACAGCAGGGAACTTATTAAAGAGAAAGGCGATAAAACACCGATTACATGGCTGCACAGAGAAGACCGTTTTTATGAAAAACTTGCTACGCCTGATGTAACGGTGGCAGATTTAATTGGCGATGTAGATCCGATTAAGGCTGCAAATTTGAAACTTTCTTACGCAGATGACAGGGTTATTCACTTTGGAATGATTCCACGCTCCAATCGCTGCATTTTTGTTATTAATGAACTTCCGGATCTTCAGTCAAGGATTCAGGTATCCTTATTTAATATTTTACAGGAGGGAGATATTCAGATAAGAGGCTTTAAATTACGATTACCGCTTGATATTCAGTTTGTTTTTACAGCTAACCCTGAGGATTATACGAATAGGGGTAGTATAGTTACTCCTTTAAAAGACAGGATAGGATCTCAAATCCTTACGCATTACCCGGAAGAAATTGAAATTGCCCGGAGAATTACTGAACAAGAGGCTCAATTGGATGAGCGACAAGCAAAATCTATTTATGTACCAGACCTTGCAAAGGATTTACTTGAACAAATAAGTTTTGAAGCTCGAAAAAGTGAATATGTCGATTCCAAAAGTGGGGTTAGTGCACGAACAAGTATTACCGCTTTCGAAAACCTCTTAAGTACTGCCGAGAGAAGGGCGATGATCTCAGGAGAGGAAAAGACCCGGGTAAGACTTAGTGATTTTATGGGAGTCGTCCCGGCCATAACAGGTAAGATAGAACTTGTATACGAAGGAGAACAGGAAGGTGGAGATAAAGTTGCGCTTATACTTTTCGAAGATGCCATTAAAACCTTATTCCCTGATTATTTTCCAAAGATTGA
>JABDPH010000271.1 GCA_013042925.1 Eudoraea sp. | reverse complement strand
GTACAACTACTTTATTTCCAACCGGAAGCTTTCTCACTTTAATTCCAAGAGGAGCTGCACACACAACATATTTTCTTCCCCTTGTTTTGTACCAAACGCCATTGGAAAAATGAAAATTTACTCCTTTGTGAACCACAAGGCGTGGCTGGTATAATTTTGTAACAACGGTGCCATGTCTTGGATAAACTTTAACAGTACGCTGAGCAGTTACCGCTGAAGTTGCGCCAATTAATAAAATCGTGATTACTAATAGTTTTAAACTTTTCATAACTTCTTTTTTTATTGATTATATAGCTAAGACTATCAATTAAAGTAAAGGTTTAATTAAGGATTGATTTTATTCTAAAAAGATTAAGGATTATTGGAATAAAAAGGGGATAATATTGATTTTATGCATAAAAAAAAGGAAACCTTTTGGTTTCCTCTGGAATTCAATCTGACTATATATTTAACCGCCTCCCTGTCTCCTTTGCTGAATTTGTCTCAACAGTCTTTTCTTAAAATCTTCTTCCGCCTTAATTAACAGAAAAGTTTTTTTAGGTGAAATAACCTCACGAATATTTGACAAGAATTCAACATTAAGCTCTTGTTTCTCCCGCTCCAGCTCAATAAGTTGGTCTAATAGTCTATTTGCCTCAGATTCACTTAAGTTCTCAAAATCCATCATCTTGCTCCTGATATCCACACGTTCCTTTCTGCGAATTTGCGCCAGGGCTTCCTCATGCTCATTGTAAACCGGCCAAAACATAGTCGCTTCATTGCTCGTTAGACCTACGCGCTCTGTTATAAATGCAACTTTAAGCGATTTAATTTTATCCATTCCCGGCCTGCCCTGACCCGACACTAGTGTAACGGTAAGAAACAGCATTGCAAATACCCATATTTTGCCGAATTTATTCATCGATCTCCAAATTTAATTCATCAATATCATCAATGTTATCCTCAAGGTAATCAATGATGTTTTCATCATCCAGTTCACTATTAAGAATATCATTTACTTCTAATTCTTCTATTAGTAACACCTCAGCCAGTTCGTAAGTGCTTAATCCCAGTTCGTTTTCTTCAAGGTAATTTTCAATGTCTGTTCTGGCCAGATCATCAAAAGTAAAACTACTTTTACCACTCTGTTGAATACTTAGAACTAATATCAAAATTACGGCCACTGAGGCTGCTACATAAAGGTATTTCCTGTAGGGTTTGAGCCTGATAACCTTTGATTCCTTTTCAGATACTTTATCTAAGATCTTTTTATTCAGATTATCAAAATAGCTTTCCGGCACAGCAAATCCATCTTCCTTCGGAAGACTTGAAGTCTCTTTTGACATTTTGTCTAAAAGATCATCTGTAAAACCTTCAAAGTATCCCTCTGGGGCCTTAAATCCACTATTTTTTCTTTTTTTACCCATCCTTATTGTTAGACTCTCAATGTCATAAAAGGTTTAAAATACCCAGGTTTTAATCAATTAACTTTTATATTCTTAATTTACTTCAAACCTAAATATATTAAATAAGCATTACTTCTTTTATTCTTCTCCTTTTAAACTGGCTTCAATTTTTTTTACAGCTAGGTGGTAGGAAGCTTTTAGGCCACCTACCGAGGTTTCTAATATCTCAGATATTTCCTCGTATTTTAGCTCTTCAAAATACTTCATATTAAATACCAATTTTTGTTTTTCCGGCAATAGTGCAATCGCCTTTTGCAACTTCAATTGTATTTCATCACCTTCAAAGTACACATCTGCCTGCAAATTATTGGCCATTCTTTCTTGTAATTCTTCATTATCAACACCTAATTTTTTAGACTTTACCTTAAGAAATGTGAGTGCTTCATTCGTAGCAATTCTGTACATCCAGGAATATAACTTACTATCACCTTTAAATTTTTCAATATTTCTAAAAATCTTAATAAAAGTATTTTGCAACACATCATCCGTGTCGTCATGATTAAGCACAATTCGCCTGATATGCCAGTAAAGACGCTCCTTGTACGTGTTAATCAGCACCTCAAAGGCCCTGGCCTGGGTATCTTTCTGCTTTAAATTTTCTATTAAGGTTTCTTCGGCGATCAAAGCAAATACTTATTTATTTAAGACTGCGTTGAAATTAAAAGGTTTAATCATCTTTGAAATTTATATTACACCCAGCGTTTGCATATCTACCAGGTTTTTATAAACACCACTTGTTTTTAGCAATTCTTTATGCGACCCAATTTCTACAATCTTTCCTTTCTGTAATACGACAATAGTATCCGCATTTTGTATAGTAGATAATCTGTGAGCGATAACAATAGAGGTACGGTTGCGCATCATTTTTTCCAGTGCATCCTGCACCAGCCTTTCACTTTCAGTGTCCAGGGCAGAGGTGGCCTCATCCATAATCATAACCGGAGGATTCTTTAAAACGGCCCTTGCAATGGATAGACGTTGTTTCTGGCCGCCACTTAGTTTATTACCGCTGTCTCCGATATTAGTGTCATAACCCCGAGGCAATTCCATTATAAAATCATGGGCATTAGCAATTTTGGCAGCAGCTTCAATTTCTTCATCACTCGCATTTTCCTTACCAAGACTAATATTGTTTTTTACCGAATCATTAAATAAAATAGAGTCTTGTGTCACCAATCCTATGAGATCCCTTAATGATTTCTTAGTGAGGTCTTTAATATTGGTATCGTCTATTTTTATTTCGCCTTCATTAATATCATAAAACCTTGTTACCAGATTTGCAATAGTACTTTTGCCACTCCCGGACTGGCCTACCAGGGCCACAGTATTGCCCTTTGGAACATAAAGATTGAATTTTTCCAATACGTATTCATCCTCATATTTAAAAGCAATGTTTTCTAATGATATTCCTTTATTAAAATCAGTTTTCACAACAGCATCTTTCTTCTCAGCTATTGGATTTTTTGTTTCCAGAACTTCTAAGACTCTTTCAGCTGCGGCATTTCCTTTTTTAACTCCATACAAAGCTTTGCTAATTTGTTTTGCGGGAGTAAGTATGTTATACGCTAAGCCCATATAGGCGATAAATTCAGATGCCCCAAGGGTTTTATCAATAAGTACCATTTTACCTCCAAACCATAACAGTACGCCTATTACAAGTATGCCCAAAAATTCTCCTGTAGGAGATGCCAGGTTTTGTCTGTTAAGTAATTTGTTGGAAAATTTAAAAAAGCGTTCTGTAGAATTTTTGAATGTTCCGTAGAATTTAGATTCTGCGTTAAATGCCTTAATAATCCTTAGGCCTCCTAACGTTTCTTCTATTATGGAGAGGAATTCACCTTGTTCTTTTTGCACCTTGTCCGAACTCTTTTTAAGAGACTTTCCTATACGGGAGATTATCATTCCTGCAATTGGAATAAAAATGAAGACAAAGAGTGTAAGCTTAACGCTAATAATAAACATGACGCTAATTGTGAAAAGTATCGTAAGTGGTTCTCTAACGATTAATTCCAGGATAGACAAAAATGAATATTGAATTTCAAGGACATCAGAAGAAATTCGTGCGATTACGTCGCCCTTTCTTTTCTCTGAATAATAGGAGAGCGGAAGGTCTACAATTTTTTGATACATCATGTTTCTTACATCTTTCAGGACTCCATTCCTTAAAAATGTAATAAAATACATTGCCAGATAATTAAACAAATTCTTTAATAGAAATAGTATGAGAACTAATCCAATTACCAATACAAGGCCACTCATTTCATCATCTCCGGAATACTCCGTCACCCTATAATTTAAATATTCCTGCAGGTAGTTTTTTAAGTCTCCGAACCCTTTATATACAGGAGCTTGATATACTTTTTTAGTTTTATCAAAAAGCACATCGAGCATGGGGATCAGGGCTGCAAAAGAAAGAGCGCTAAAAAGCGCATAAAGAATATTAAAAAAAATATTTAAGAATCCGTACCTGCGATACGGTATGGCAAAACGCAGGATTTTTTTGAAATATTCCATTAATGAAGCTTCAGTTCTTTAAGAATCTTATCTATTCGCGCTTCCAATTCCATATCTACTTTTTTAAAGTTTTCTGCGGAGTCCAGTTTAGTATTTATACTAAAGTAGAATTTAATTTTTGGTTCTGTACCACTTGGCCTGGCCGCCATTCTTGTTCCATCTTCTGTAGTATAGATCAGGACATTGGACTTCGGAATATCAATTTCTGTTACTTCCCCGGTGACCAGGTTCTTAGAAGTAGAAGTATTGTAGTCATCCACTTTAACCACTTTAGCCCCTCCGATTGATTTAACCGGATTTTCTTTAAAGTCAATCATCATTTTACTTATCTCTTCTGCACCACTCATTCCTTTTTTGGTAATTGATATCAACTTTTCTTTATAGAATCCATAATTAACATAACAATCTATCAACTGTTTATAGAAAGAACCACCATTGGCCTTAGCATCCGAAGCTATTTCACAGGCCAGCAAGGTAGCAGTAACAGCATCTTTATCTCTTACGAAATCACCAACCATATAACCAAAGCTTTCTTCGCCACCCCCTATAAAATGTTGCTGCGGAAAATCTTTAATCATCTTGGCAATCCATTTAAATCCGGTTAAGGATGTTTTGCATTCAATTCCATAGCTCTCGGCTAATGCATTCATCATTGGGGTAGACACTATAGTGGTGGCAATAAATTCATTGCCGGTAAATCCTTGTTTTTCCCTCTGATCAAGCAAAAATTTAGTCATCAGGAACATGGTTTGATTTCCATTTAACAATTCCATTTTGCTATCAAGGTTTCTAACTGCAATGCCTAATCTGTCACTATCCGGATCTGTCCCAACTACCATGTCGGCTCCAATTTCTTCTGCCTTTTTCATAGCCAGGGTTAGTGCTTCAGGCTCTTCGGGGTTGGGGGATTTCACTGTAGGAAAATCACCATCGGGGACGGCTTGTTCTTTGATAATGGTCACATTGTTGTAACCAGCTCGTTTAAGAACTTCAGGAATGACGGTTATAGAAGTTCTATGTAGTGATGTAAAGACAATTTTAAAATTTTTCTTTTCTTTTGCCCCAAAACTTCCATTTTTAACAGAGGCTTCAATAAATGCCTCATCAACTTCGCTATCTATTAATTCAATCAGGCTCGAATTGGAATTAAAATTAATTTCTTCGTACTTCAGTTTATTTATTTCTTCAATAATTTCATTATCCTGAGGCGGTACTATTTGTCCGCCATCTGTCCAATAAACCTTATATCCGTTGTATTCCGGTGGATTATGTGATGCCGTCAATACTATTCCTGCATGGCATTCCAAATATCTGACTGCAAAGGAAAGTTCCGGAGTTGTCCGTAATTCAGAGAAAAGAAATACTTTTATTCCGTTTGCTGAAAAAACGTCGGCTACTGTCTTTGCAAGGGTATCGCTGTTATGCCTGAGTCATAAGCAATTACTACTTTTAATTCTTCACCGGGGTATACTTTTTTCAGGTAGTTACTGAGGCCCTGAGTGCTCTTACCTAAAGTATATTTATTTATTCTATTTGTACCAACACCCATGATACCCCGCATGC
>JABDPH010000268.1 GCA_013042925.1 Eudoraea sp. | reverse complement strand
CCTATTAAATCATTATTTATTGCTGTAAAATTGTGGACATATTCATCTGTACTAATGTCTTTTTCACCCGTGTTTTCAAGATAATATTTAAGAATAAATCCACTTTCAGCTAATTGAATCTCTTTTTGCAATAAATACGCATAGCCATTGCTGACTTCTGATTTGCATCTGATCAAAACCCGATCAGATTCCGCATTAATTTTGAATTCGGCAGGTTTAATCTCATAGTTTTTACTAAACAGGTATTGACTATCCTCTTTCCTTAATAATCCTACTCCTATTTTGTGAAACCACCCCCCTATTTCAGTATCCTCAAAACCCAATGCCGTATCAATTCCAAATTCATTGTAAAACCCTTTCCCAAAAGAATTCCCGTTTTGGCCATCCGTCCTTTCAGAAGTTGACAATTGAATATTGTGAAATTTTACATTCACAATTTTGCCTGTCCAGTCAAATCTGGAAAAATTATAGTTTTCCAAAGGAAGGTCGATCTTAATTTCCAGGTTTTTGTTTTTAAGAATATGCGTCATAGCTATGAAGTGGAATAGATTATCTAAATAAACTTATTTTAAGCGTTAAATCCAATTCCGCTATAGAGCTTAATATTATTGTATTGTTGAAATACAAGTCCCTGATTTTTGCAAAACATTTTATATACTATCACAAGACGATCCTGGCTCTGAGACTATATAAAAAAAGAGATGATTGCTCCGGATTAAATGCCGGGTTAATTAAAAACTGTATATCTGGGGTAAGAGCAATTTTAGAGGAAAGTTGAATCCTATAGAACATTTCCCAGGTATACTGGTCGTCCAGGCCTTCACCAAAGGTGGTTTCATTTATCTGACCCCAGTTAAAGGCAATAGCCGCCAAATGACTCCCGGGTACTGGTTGATACCCAAGGCCCAGTGACAAAGAGTTCTGCAATAAACTACCGGCATCCCTTGTATAGGCATATCTGATGAATGGGAGGTAGGTTTCCTTTATATACTTCGTAGCCGATAAGACCAACCCCCAGCCATTTGGATCTCCGGTAGCTGAAGTCTCATCGCGCTGCCAGACACTGAGATGTACATTATCAAGAAGCATATAATCCTTAGAGGAAGTAAGGCCAATCTCTACATGTTTAAAATATTCCTTGGTATTAAAAAAAGTATCAAAACCATTAAAAATATCAGAAGGGTCCGAATTAATATCTCCCATCCCTGCAATCATGTAAACCTTATTGCTTAGCCATCCTGCTAAGGCAAACCCAAGATAGCCATCGTTAGGAACATTGATAGCAGCCGCACCGGTAGAAAAGGTGAAATTAGAAAAGTGCATCCAGGGGCTGGCCAGGGCATAAACATCAAAAAAGTCCGTCACATCAAGGAATCCTGCTACCAGAGCAATCCTTCCTTTTGCAAACCGCTGTCGCCAGTACAGGTTCGTTGCCCGCCATCCGTCATTGCTAAACGGGGGAGATATAAAACCAACGTAGCCAGTACTGAAACCCAGACCCTGTGGAGGTATGTTTCCATATTTATGGCGATGTTCTACTTTGAATATCAAAGCCCCGCTATTCCCAGATTCTTTGCCTACCAGATTCCAGGATCCATAAAACTTCCATATACCACTACTTGCATTATCCTGTCCTATATTGGAGTTCGATCCTACAAATAAACTGCTGTATTCCGTGGCAAAATCCAGGCCGGTATTTTCCTTCACACTCTCCTTAAACCCGAAATAAGGTTCCAGGAAAGGAAATTCAAAAAACGGGCTCTTAACGGTCTTATCGAGTTCCAGGCGATTATCTACCTGATCCGGGCCTCCAAGCTTCGGTAGGGAATCCTGTTCCCCTGTTTGAGCTATGGAACATTGGGAATGCAGGCCAAAAATTACCAGACACAGCAAGAACGGTTTCCAGATTTGTGATTGGCAATGATCCCTTTTCCCTTTTTTCATGTTATTGAGCTTTGGCTTGTTGCTATGATAACTTTATCACCCCATAATCATAGGCAGCTTCGGACAATACGGGATGAAGTTATTTTTCTAATAAGATTATTTTTAGAAACATGTTTGAATTTCCAGATAATGCTTATTTAAATCTTACTTAATAATTTTCTCAAATTTACTTAGTTCCGTGTCAATACTCTGCTTAAAAGTGGCATCTGCATTATCTGCATCCTTAAGCACTTCCTGAAATTCTGAATGCATTTGTGTTGTAACAGGTCCCTCCGAATGATCAAGGATTCCACTCAAAAAGGATAATTTGAATAGAATGGTAGCAGGCAAATTGATGACCTCGGCCAGGGTACGACCGGTAGATACATAAGCTCCCTCATAGCTATCTATGAGTTTAGCAATAACCTCTGCTTGTTTCTTCGCCTTATTATTCCCAGATAACTCTGCCATTTCGATCACTTCCTTTTTCTTGGCGAGTGCCTCTATGACCTTCTGGGTTCTGGCTTCTGCCTGGTTATACATTTCCATCCAGAAAGCAAACTTATCATCTGCCTGTAGTTGGGTATAGGACTCTTTAGGACTCATGTAGATATTAAACTCCTGAGTTTCTGAAACCCCGTCAACGGTAAGTTTAACAGCATATTTTCCCGGAGGCACAATTGGAATTACCGTTGTTTCCGGCCTGTCAGGTACACGGCTAACCCCATTGATACGCATATCCCATACAAATTTATTTAACCCGGTATTAAAGTCACTTTCAGAACCAAAGTTCAACATCATTTGTTCTTTGGTATAATTTCTGATCTCGTTACCGTCTTTATCCAAAATAGCAATGGCTATATCTTTAGGCTCCTTCTCTAGTTTAAAATAGAAGGCAGGCCCTAATGGCTTGGGGTCACCGGCATCAATAAACTTACGTTTGCGCTCACCATTCACTTGTTTAAATGTTAACTCATAATAGGTTAGACCGGGGCGCATATTCTGAACAAAATAGTTCTTTTTCATTCCTGGGTCTCCGCCCGGCACATAATCCAACCACCAGTTATAGCCAAAACGGGTATGGTCTGAAACAGGGTAAAGATGTACAGCTTTTGAATCAAGCTCACTGCTTTTTTCACGCAATGGAGTAATATCATCCATGATCCAAAAACCGCGGCCATTGGTTGCTATTACAAGATCTGCATCCTTTATTTTTATGTCAACCACTGGAACTGCCGGCAGGTTTGCTTTGAGTTTTTCCCAGGACTGGCCATCGTTCAATGAATAATATACTCCAGATTCTGTTCCTGCAAATAATAATCCCTTTCTTACCTTATCTTCTCGGATGGTACGTGTAATTTGATCCTGAGGAAAGTTAGCTGATAAATTTACCCACGTCTTACCATAATCAGTTGTTTTGAACATGTATGGATTGTAATCATCATAAGTATTGAAGTTTGAAAAAACAACGTATGCTGCAGCTGCATCATGTGGAGAGGGCTCTATCTCATAAACTTGTGAATACTCCGGTAACGTGCTATCGGTGATGGAGATATCTTCCCAGTTAGTACCGCCGTCTCTGGTAATGTAGATTTTACCATCGTCTGAGCCTGTCCAGATTACTCCTTTTTTTACAGGAGATTCATCCAATCGCTTTATTGTACTGTAAATCTCTTGCCCGAAATATTCAGACAGCCATGGTGTTCCGGTGATTTTTTGGCGCTCCAGGAGATTGTGTGTAAGATCAGGACTAATTACCTCCCAATTAAGACCTTCGTCAGTAGATTTAAATACTACATTACCTCCGAGGTATAGCGTTTTGTTATCATGTGGCGATAAGAAATATGCAAGATCCCAATTAAAACGATATTTAAGATCATAACCATTGAGACCAAATAAAGGAGACGGCCATACCGATCGTACTTCATTCTGCCCGGTGGCTAAATTATTGATGGTAAAGGGAGCTCCACTTCCCATAGGCGCACCCCCTGAAATATTATAGACTATATTCGGGTCATTGGGATTGGGAATTACACTGCTTATTTCACCATTGCCAATGATTGTGGTTTCATAACCAGAAATCCCTCCCCAACGTGAAGCACTGGGTACCTTATAAGCAAGTATGTCCTGACCACTTCCATAAACATTATATGGAAAGTCATTGTCAACATTAACCCTATAAAACTGGCTATTCTTTTGCGTGTACTGGCTGCTCCAGGTAATTCCTCCGGTCATGCTAACCTGACAGCCACCATCATTGGTGCCAATCATCCGCTTTGGATCCCTGGGGCAAATCCAGATATCATGAAAATCATCTTTGATACCAGGATTTAAAATCCAGTTCTTCCCACCATCTTTTGTCATGAACATACGGTTATTCGGGCTCCATAATTCATTAGCGTCATGTGGGCTGGCATAGATGTGGCTGTAGTAAAATGGCCGACCTATAATTTGAAAAAAATCAGAAACAAACTCCCAATTTTCTCCCAAATCCTCAGAAACATAAAGTCCCGGCTTGGTTTCAGAATCGATCAAAGCATAAACTTTTCGTGCATCGGCTGCTCTCATGGTTATCCCGGCACGGCCACGACCCCCTTCGGGTAATCCCTCATTATAGGTAATCTCCTTCCAGGTATCACCCCCGTCTGTGGATTTCCAAAGACCTGAATCCGGTCCTCCGGTTTTTGGCCCCCATGCCTTGCGTTCAAATTCCCACATAACAGCAAAGAGTTCATCCGGGTTGGAAGGATTCATTACCAGGTCTATAACCCCGGCTTTATCACTTTTATAGAATACCTTTTCCCATGATTTGCCACCATCTTTAGTGCGGTATACCCCGCGTTCCTTATTAGGCCCGAATGCATGGCCAAAGGCACCGACAAAAACAATATCGGGATTTGTAGGATGCACCCGTACCTGGGAAATATGGTGGGTTTCTTTAAGACCCAAATGAATCCAGGTTTTGCCATTGTCTTCTGTTTTATAAACCCCGTCGCCCCAACTAACGTTATTCCTCATTTGGGGTTCTCCCATTCCCACATAAGCGATATTGGGATTGGATTCTGAGAATTCCATGGCCCCGATGTTTCCGGATTTGAAGTAGGCATCGCCCACTGGTTCCCAGTAAGTACCTGCATCTTCTGTTTTCCAAAGGCCATTGCTGGCCCCAAAGTAGAATGTATAAGGTTCAGTTGGATGTCCAAGCACTACGGAACCACGATTACCCACAATAGGACCTATAAATCGCCAATTCAAACCATTAGAAATTTCTACACCTTCACGATCATTTGTTAGTTTATTCTGAGCCAACAAAGTTGAAAAACTTAATAGTAAACTCAATGTGTATAACAATAATCTTTTCATAACGGCGTGTTTTTTTAAAGAATCAAAAATATAAAAAACAGTAAATCAAAATCTATTGAACCTGAACTAAAATCACTGAGTGCGCCGGAACTTCAATCTCTAGGGTTCCATTTTTTAATTTTCCAATCTTAAAATCAGAAATAAAAACTTTTTCGGTTTTGCGAAAGTCATTATAATCGGTAATTTCCTTAGCTGTGATTATTTTGCCACTGGCCGATTTAAAATCCTTTCCGAGTAGGAGGTTTACAGCAATTGCCTTTTTGGGGTTTGCATTGGTCAGGGTAATACTGGTTATACCGTTTTTCTCTGAGGCCGAGGCTGTCAACGCCGGAATGGAATCCCCATTGTATTCGTAATTTTCGGTTTCAAAATCGATTGGTATAAGATTGGCATCCTGGTGCACATTGTACATGTTAAAAACGTGGTAGGTAGGGGTTTTGACCATTTCAGGGCCCTTGGTTAGAATAACCGATTGCAATACGTTTACAATCTGCGCGATATTCGCCATACTGATACGGTCGGCGTTATT
>JABDPH010000267.1 GCA_013042925.1 Eudoraea sp. | reverse complement strand
GCAAAAATTAAAAGGTTCTGCCGCTAACTGAGACAGAACCTTTTATTTCAATAAGACAACTACATATTAATAATAGTCGCCATCAGGTTAACCTATTCCGGATACTAGAGAAACTCACCGTCTTCATTCATCTTAACTCTCATGGTTTTCTCACCATTTTCTAATTTAAGTTTGTAAACTTTCTTAGCGCCTTTTTTATCTGTATAGCTAACCCTATATACATCTTTGGCTACAGTCCAGTTTGGGAATCGATCTAGTAAGGCTTTAGATACAGCATCGGGTAATTTAATATCATTAAATTTTTCAATGGTTTTCAAAATCTTGCCGTCAGGATCATAGGCAGCAACTATTTTACCGTCAGGAATATAGAATTCCACTGTATAGAAATCGTAATCATCCTGATAATAATCTTTTGTAGTTACATCATAAGCGGCAACTTTGCGCTGCAGCATTTGAACGGGAACGGCAGCCTCTTTGTTATCTGTTTGATTTAAATATTTGTAGTTCACAGCGGTAACTACAACTTCAGATAATTCTTCCACTTTGGTAATTTGAGAATATACCTGGCTGGCTAAACCAATGACCAATAAACTTAGAATAAATTTTTTCATAATTCCAGATTTTAGATGTTGTTAAATTCTACGCGTTGTGGCGTAACTCTGGTTAAAAGTATAAAAGCCTTTATTCTTGTGAAATGATCTTGGTCAGTTTAATTATTGGGATCAAATAAGGTAACCTGGTATGAATAATCCCTGAACTCTCCGTTGATCTCTACATCTTCGAGGATAATGGTGTACGAAGTATCATCCGTCACATTGGTGCTTATGTTTTCAGGTGTCCAGACCACTGTGGGGTCTCCATAAGAAGTACTTAAGGCCTCAATTTGGAGGCTAACAGCATTGTTATTTGCATCGCGCATTGATACTGAGGTGGAGGAAAAATTTGCACCGGCAATTGAAAATGACCATCTGGGAAACACAAGCCTGTCGGGGATATATCCCTCTGGTGGCCAGGAGATAAATTCGGGTGCATCTGCCGGTGGAGTACCGGCATTTCCCAATACCCATATAGCATTAGATCTGTTTGTATTACCAATTCCAATTTCCTGTAAACGAGGCCATAATAACCATCGTCTATGACCTACCGGCCCATTATCTGCTCCCTGGTCTCTGATATAGGAATCAATTGCCTCAGCATTTTTTGTCATTGTCAGGAGAGAATTACCTGCACCTTCCTTACCTTCAGGGGTATAGCATTTCCATGAAGAAGGGGGATCATGGTCCAGGGCATCATTCGCGTTCATTAGTAATGCCGCCAACTGAGCTTTGTCGCTTTTTGACTGGTTTTCTGTAATTTCATTACCCAGACCTGCCGCCCTTCTGTAATATTCCAGGCGCTGTAATATTTTTGTTTTTGTAGACGCGGGAATACTGCCGGGAATACAGGAAATTTCATCACCGGTCCATGGAACTTCCGAGCCTGTGGTTTGCGAAGGTAGATAGTAGTTCAAATAAAGATCTTGCGCCACCAAACGGACAGAAATATCATTTGTGAATTCATCCTCAGATTCCAATTGCTGTATTTCATTCTCTTCCATTGCATCCGTACTACAGGAGGCAATTAAGATTGAAAAGAGCATTCCGAATAATACATGGGACTTCAAAAAAATATTGGGGAATTTCATGGTGAGGACGTATTGCTTATGAAATAACGCAGCCACTACCAAAAAGGTATTTATTTTTCGATGAACGGAGAATGCATTTTTATTAGTCTATGTTTGGCGCACTTTTGGCAAGGGTATCTGTCCCTAAATATTTGTCGTCTTTATTGTAATACCACGCCCTTATTTTTGGCATTTTAATCCCATTAATTTCTTCCAAACCACTAAGAATTATGTATTCGCCATCGTTTTTTTCTTCATCATGGTAAAACTGATAAACTTCGAGGGCATAAGTTGCAGGATCAAAATAGAAATACCAGGTATCGTTTCCTACAGCTTCTTCATATGTAACCTTAAGTACATCATAAATTTTACCCTTAAATGTTTTCCGGTATACTTTTCTATCCAATAAGGTCCCCTGATCTTTTAACTTCATTGGAAGCCCGTATAAATAGGTGTAATAGTTCCTCATAGTCTGGGTGCGCTCGCAGGTCAATCTGTGTTTGGAAATTTCATCCTCAGAGAGTGTTTCAGAGCCATTGAGCAGAAATTTACAAATCCCCTTATTTATAATTTGCTCTGTAATTATGTTGTCTTTTTTTGCAACTAACTTAAAATATTGTTGAGGCAGGTCAATGGTTATTTCACTTAACCTATCGCTGCTGTTAGGAGTATTCATGGTAATGAAGAACTGCCCTTTAAAATCAACCCAGTTTCCGTTTGGATCGTGATAGGCTATGGATTTGTTGAGCACCTGATTAGGAGAAAGTTTCTGCCCACATAGGAGCGTGGTACCACAGACCCAAAATAACAGTAAGAAAGCTTTAGTCATGATTTAATAATTTTCTGTATATAGAATTACAATATCTTAAATTTACTTAGAATTAACCATTTGTTTACTTAAATTTAAAAAATAGACAAGCTATAGTACATGGAATTTGGTTTTACAGATATTTTACAATTGATCGGCTCCCTGGGGTTATTCCTCTTTGGAATGAAAGTAATGAGCGACGGATTATTAAAGCTTGCGGGTAGTAAAATGCGCTCCATTCTGGCAACAATGACTTCGAATCGATTCTTAGGTATAGCGACAGGGTTTCTTATAACATCTGTAATACAATCTTCTTCTGCCACTACGCTTATGGTCGTAAGTTTTGCAAATGCTTCTTTATTAACCTTACCAGAGGCCATTAGTGTGATCATGGGAGCAAATATAGGAACTACCATTACAGCTTGGTTAATTACTTTACTTGGATTTAAGGTAAGCATGAGTGCTATTGCACTGCCATTAGTAGGTTTTGGATTTTTATTTACATTTTCCAAAAATGATCAAACCAAAAACTGGGGTGAATTTATCATTGGATTTGCCATTTTATTCATTGGATTGCAGTTTTTAAAAGAGGCCATGCCCAATATAAATGAGAATCCTCAAATCCTTGAATTTCTAACGCGGTATACCGATGTAGGATTTTGGTCTGTACTCCTCTTCTTATTTATTGGCACTCTTCTAACTGTGGTTATTCAGTCTTCAAGCGCTACCATGGCTTTAACACTTATAATGACTGCCGAAGGATGGATTCCATTTGAAATGGCTGCGGCAATGGTTCTGGGCGAGAATATAGGTACTACCATTACAGCCAATCTTGCCGCTATTGTGGGCAATTATCAGGCAAAAAGAACAGCCAGAGCACATCTTATATTCAATGTTTTAGGTGTTGTTTGGATGCTATTATTGTTTTATCCGTTCTTACAAATGATAAGTTGGTTAGCACAACAGTTAGGTTCTCCATCTCCTTATTTGGTGGCAGCGGCTATACCCGTAGCGATTTCTCTATTCCATACTGTCTTCAATATCCTGAATACATTTATCCTGGTATGGTTTATTAAGCCCATAGCACGTCTTGTTGAAAAAATGGTGCCAGAGAGAATACTCCCTGAAAAGGCCATAGAAGAACCCAAATATTTAGATGACAAAATGTTAAAATATCCCGAGACGGCTATTGCTACACTTATTAAGGAGTCAAAATTCTTATATAAAAATGCAATTTTTGAAATTGTTGCCCATGCCCTGAATATTCACAGAACGGATATCAAGTCGGGGATTAAGGCGAAAAAAATTATCCAACAATCAACGGAGGACTTTAAAACAGATGTCCGTGACTTATATCTTAGGAAAGTAAAAACTATATACGGTGAGATCATAAAATATGCGGCCATAACCCAGAGCACATTAAATTTAACTGAAAGTCAGAATGAAAGGGTTATGCAAATTAAATTGGCGAACCGGAAAATGGTTGAAATAATAAGGGATGTCCTTGAGTTGGGTAAAAATGTCTCCTTGTACTCAAAATCGGATAATCCGAATATTAAGAAAATGTATGATAGTTTTAGGAAGAAGGTAGTAAAAGTGTTACGTGTAATCTATCTATTTCGCACAGAAAAGGATAGAGATCTATACCATCAAAAACTGTTGTTGCTTAAAAAACAAACTAATAAAGATATTCAAAAGAGTAATCGGGAAATTAATCGTTTAATTCGACACGACCTTATAACCATCAATATGGCCTCTTCATTGGTTAATGATGCAGATAACCTGAATGATTTAATTAAACTTCTAATAGAGGTAGCGGAAATTTTATATGGGGATTGGAAACCTTTAGAAAGCGAGGTCAAAGAACATGCGGTTAAGCCAAAAGCCGTTGCCTAGCGTATAAAATTCACCTAAACACATAGAAACCAATATGCTGAGTAAAGGAGCCAGATGTTGGGGGATAAAAATCTCCTACTCTACAGTAGCAGGTTCTACACTACCATCATACCTTTCATAATACATATCAAGAAGATTGATTATTGCGGTCATCAAATCTTTAGTTTCCAGTAAAAGGGAAAAATACAAGGTTGTATTTTTCGGGCTGGATTCTTCAGTCCGTGTTCTGGCTACTTGTTTCTCAACCTTTAGAGAAACCATTTTGTAGAGCTCTTCCTTGCTACTTAATATGGCACCAATTTCTTCAAATGAACGATTATCAAAGGCTTGTTTGGATCTGTTTAATAAGGTTTCCAATTCCATATTGATCTCCGTTAATTCTTTAACCTGATTGTATTTTAATTTCTTGTGATTATTATTAACGTGTTTATGGCTTATTTGTGTAATATATTCCAGGGATTGTGCAATATCTGTTAAATATCCTAAAATATTAATATAGAAATTACTGGCTTCAACACTGCTATCGTCAAGATTTTTTATGAAATAGAACAAATTATCTCTAAGGTCATCTATTTCTGTGGATAACTTAACAACATTGTTCTTGTTTTTTTTGAGGACATCGAGTTCCTGTTTCGCCAATCCATCTATACTATTTCTATAAAGTTTCTTACTTCTTTTTAAGACGTTAGATATGTTATGTGCACTTTCCTCTATAACACCTTGAATAGAACTGCTTTCTGATCGTATCAATCTATCCTCAGCGCGTATAGCCTTAGCCTTTCGGTTATAGGAAATATAATTTCTTGCCAACAATAAAATAGCAACAAAAAGTAAAACCGCAATGGCTGCTCCTTTTCCAAAACTTATAATTGCAAGGATAGTACCGGCAGCTATGAAGGCAATTATGGCTGTTGCAAACCAACCACCAATCACATTCAATACACCAGCCACCCTATACACAGCGCTCTCGCTACCCCAGGCCCGATCTGCAAGCGAGGTTCCCATAGCTACCATAAACGTAACATAGGTAGTAGATAAAGGTAACTTATAGGAAGTGGCAATTGAAATCAGGATACCTGCAACCATAAGATTGACAGCCGCCCTAACCATGTCAAAAGCGGCGTACTCGTGTATTTTTCCTTTTGACAGAGCAAGTGTAGATTTTTTAAATTGTTTGTTAATTTTTTCAAGTAGGGAATTTGGCAACACTGTTTCCGTATATCTGGCTGCTAATATGGAAAACCTTACTAGACTTCTTGATAAATTATTAGGTCTAAACCGCTCTCTTGCTTCTCCCTCTCTCGCCAGATTAATCTCAGTATCTGCCACATAACGGGCTTTTTTTGAAAACCATAAGGTAACGACCATTATCATTCCTGAAATGAATAGCAAAATTGTTGGTGTAGGAACTTTTGTAGCTAATACTTCCATACTAAATTCAGTGGCGGCTGCTCCCGAAACTGTCCATGCTTCATAAGATTGATATGCTGCAATTGGCACCCCTATAAAGTTTACAAGATCATTCCCTGCAAAAGCCAGCGCCAGGGCGAATGTCCCAACACCGATAATCAATTTATAAATATTTACTTTGGCGAACATTATTAAAATATAAGATAATAAGGACCAAAAAATAAAACTCACAACTATAATTGAAAACACTTGATTTTCAAGAAATTCAGAAATTTTTATCCCCCCTATAAGATCAAAGGTTTGACCGGCATAAGGTGTCCCTTTAATACCTTTCATGAATATGAAATACGTAATGGCAGATAAAGCTGCTCCACCAAATATTGCACCAACCCACTTGGATTTTTTTTCAAATTCAAATGACAACAAAACACGTGAAACCCACTGGACTAATGCCCCTATTGAAAATGCGACCACAACAGATAACAATATCCCCATAATTATCTGAAAGGCTTTAGATGTATTAATGTAATTTACAATTTCAGAAAAACTTCCGCCGTCTGCCACTATTTTTATCATAGACATGGCTACCGCAGCACCTAACAATTCAAATACAATAGAAACCGTAGTAGAGGTCGGCATCCCAAGCGTATTAAAGAAATCCAATAACAGGATATCCGTTATCATAACGGCCATGAAAATGAACATAATCTCATTGAAGTAGAATTCTCCCGGGTTAAAAATTCCCTTTCTTGCGACTTCCATCATTCCACTTGAAAATATTGCCCCACAGGCAATGCCCAAACTTGCCACAATCATAATAGTTCTAAAAGAGATGGCTTTAGAACCTATCGCCGAGTTTAAAAAGTTTACGGCATCATTACTTACACCAACTACCAAATCTGCAATGGCCAAGGCTGCCAAAGCTATTATCATTATTAAGTAAATATTATCCATAAGTTCTAAAATCCATTAATTCGTAAATATCTAAAGTAAGCTTTTTTAACGTGTTATCTAAAGGTTATTATTTGCATTAAAAATGGAGATCTACTTGCAACCTGTATAGTAAAATGTCTGTTTCACCCAGAACATCTAAAAAACTTACATCCGTTTGTACTTTTAATTTATGGCCTACTACAAATTTAGAAATACCAAAGGTGTATTGATCTGATTTGTTGTTACCTGTAATTTCCAGATCGGGATTTATATCAGAAAACCTAAAGGCCAATGCCCAGTTACTCTTAAATACATATCCAGTCGCAAGGTTTAAACCATTGCCGACATTAACACTATCCCCTGTCTCGGTGCCATCAGAATTTTTAGCTATAGGGTCATCGGCAGTTCTATTTGCATATTCACCCATAAACGAGAAACCTCTGTATTTGAACATGGCATCCACAAAAAGTGTATTTATAGTAGTTTCATAAAGGCCTACATCATTGTACATAAAATTACCCAGGTTACTTCGGGTTCTTACCGCATTGGAATTAATATCATAAGTGGCTGACAACATTAATTTGGGCTTAATTTCCCTTTCCAGATCACTTCCGGAGTAATCCCCTTTATTTTTGAATTTCCCGAATGGTAATAGTTCCAATCGACCGGTATATTGATGCCCCCCTAAATTTCCAGTAACCACATTTCTCCCTTCTCCCTGCGAAAATGCAAATTTTTCCCTTACCAAGAATTTGTCTGAAAGATTAAAATGATGCCTTAATTGTAAGCCAATATCGCGATCTATATTATAGGCGGCATTCAACAATGATCGATCAACCAATTGCAAATTCCCTGATGAGATGACCCTCTCAATATTACCTGGTAATTTTGTCTGTCCTGCCCATAAAACAAAATTTCCATAGAAATTCCATTTTATTACAGCATCTAATATCGTTCTTGGCGCATTTCTGGTAAATTCTGATTGTCCGGCCATATCCCTGTTAGATAGGCCCAATTCTATTTTATATATCAATTTTGGAGATACAGCAAAACCATCAAACTTTAGTCGTGCTCTTCTTATCAACATATTGGATGAGGGGTTTATCAACCCACCTTCAGGTCCTTTTTCCCAGTCTGCTGATGCTAAAAATTGCATTCGTGCTGCAAATTTAATACTCCATGTACTATCCTTTCCTACAAAATTTAAGATGCCTTTACCAAAGACAGGTGCTTTGATTTCTTGAGATGATGCGGTAAAAAATAGGAATAAAATAAACGTGAGGGAGAGTAGCTTTGATTTCATTTAGAATTAGTTTTTGTCGGGAACAAATAACGAAAATAGTTGTTAACATAACGTTAACGCAACATTAATTTATAAAACAAAAAAACTGCCTTGGCCAAAGGCAGTCATTAGTATTCATAAATGATAGTCGACAAAAACTAATATTCAATATGAACTTGCTAATTATTGTGTTTAAACACAGAAACAAATCTCAAGAAAAGTTATGATGTATATGTAATGTGAACTTTAAATTATCATTAATGCTTTCTCTATGCCCAAGAATGTAAAATACTATAATTCAATACTTTGCGTTTTATATGTAAAATTAACGTTAGGTGAAAGTATATTTAAGGTTAAAAATATTTATCTTTATTATAAATAAAGGAATATAAAAATGACAAACATGAGAAAAGCAGTTATATTTTTGGCGATGACATTTGTCACTGTTATTGCATATGGGCAGGAAAGCAAAGAGCAGAAATTTAATAAAGAAACTAACTTAATAGAAGTTACAGATTATCATGATAACGGAATAATCAGTCAGGAAGGGACTTTTAATTTACAAGGTCAATTGCATGGTGAGTGGATTAGTTATGATGCTTTGGGCAATAAGATATCTCAGGGCAGTTATGAAAATGGACTTAAATCTGGAAAGTGGGTTTTTTGGCACAATAATACCTCTAAAGAAGTGGAATACAACAATAATCAAATTGCCAGTATTAATGGAATTAAAAATACTACTCGTTTAGCAGACAAAAACTAATAGTCTATCTACATAAATAGCTAATCAATCACATCCCGCCAATAGCGGGATGTTTTATTTTAATACTAAAAGTAATTGTTACTTACGCGAACTTTGATCAACAGTAGCGGTGATGTCAACATCCTTCTCTGATGATCTTTGTAAACTGGCAATGTCTTCCAGACTTATTTTTTTGGATTCTAGTTCACTTAATACCTGAGTAGTCTTTTTTTCCTCAATACTAATTGGGATCTCCAAAGTTTCGTATCCCAAATAACTAACCACCAGGGTATAGTCCCCGGCTTTAATATCATGTATTTCAAAATTCCCATGGAAATTGGTCTGGATACTTTTGGACGTATTTTTGAGTTGAACGTTGGCAAATAGCAAAGGTTCATTATTCATTTCCTTGTCCAGTATTGTGCCAACAACAGAACCCTGTTGTTGCGAAAACAGAAGCCCTGTAAATAGAAGAGAAAATATCAATGTCAATTTTTTCATCGATCGCTTAGGTTTCATTGCAAAAGAAAGACGTCAATGTAAAAGTAAGGTTAACCACATATTACTATTGTGTAACAAAAAGGTTATGAAATAGCGAGATAAAAAAGCCCGGTATTATCGGGCTTTAAAATCAGTATTTAATTTTTATTAGTTAATTCCTACTGTCCAGCCTGTACCCCAGGCAGAAACATCTGTGCCTGTACCATTGCCATCACCTGAAATAAAATCGGCTTCTGTGAAAGTATAGCCTGTATCATTTTTAAGTTTTGTAACTACATTGTTAAAAGTTACATCAATAACACCAAGAGTTCCGTCGAGGACACCTTGCCCGGTAGGATTATCTCCGGTATCACCATCACAGTCAAAACCTTCGTCAAAATCATTAAGAACTACATTGGTGAATATACCCTGAGTACCGGCCCTAAGCCTGATGGCTTCGCTGGCATCATCAGCTCCGGCAACAGTTAAATTGGTAACATTTGGAGCGGAGTAATATCCGGCTTCGTTACTAAAATCAGTATTGTATCCATCACATTCAAAAGCTTTATCGTGAGATACACCGTGCTGTATGTAGACATCGGTTAAAGTTCCGGTATAGCCTTCTGTCCAGTCCATGGAGTCATCTTCGGCATTTACAATAACTATATGACTGGCATTCACAGTACCTCCAAAGAATTCAATACCATCATCAGAACCTTCAAAAACCTCAACATAATCAATCGTTGTACCGCTGCCAACAGCGTATAAAGACAAACCGTTTAGCTCGGCATTTCCGTCAATAGCACCACCGGCATATTCAATTCTTACATATTGTAAGTTACCAGAATTGTCTGTTGGAGTATTTCCACCGTAGGATAATCCTCCAACTTCTGAAGTTGCAGTATCTTCCGAACCATCCGGAGTAGAATTAATAGGTGCCTTCCCGCAAATTACAAGACCACCCCAATCTCCGGCAGAAGGGCTGTTTGCTTCTGAGGTCATTACAATAGGATTACTGGCTGTCCCTAACGCATTAATTTGAGCTCCCTGTTGTATAGCTATATAAGCATTTACACCTACAGGCTTCGCCCTAATAGTCAGACCAGCAGGGATAGTAAGCGTAGTTCCATCTGCCATCAAAACCGGACCGGTTATAACATAATCAATTTCAGAATCGAGGACAAGATTTTCTGTATAAACACCACTCAAATTAACTGTGGTCTCTGCTGGTGGTTCACCACCTCCTCCTTCTGTGATGTTGGTGACACTGTTATCATTAATAACAATATCAGGGGTATTGTCTTTCTCACATGCAAATAGCAGTGCTGCGGCTATACCTAAAGATAAAAACTTGTTTTTCATTGTTTAAGAATTAAATAGAATTAAAATTTATATTTAAGGGTTAGCCCAAAGTTAACCCCGAGATTATATTCTCTTATAATAATGTCTCCTACACCCGTATTTTCCCTAACAAAGGAAATATCCGGGTTCAGAATGTTCATAACAGATGCATTTGCTTCAAAGTGTTCACCTATCTCATTTCTCCAAATGAAATTGAGCGTAGGAACTGTTTTTTCTACTATATTACCCAGACTTCCCGCTCCCAGGGAAAATATCCGATCAGAAAAATATGAAAATGCCACGGTGGCTTTAGGTTTGTAATTGCCAAACTCCGGGCTATAATTAAGATCGGTATTGACTATAAAAGGGGATGCACCTTCTAGCTCATCCGAATCTCTGTCAAAAGAGGTTCCAAATGTATTTTCATCACCCGCCGGTATGTCTTTCAAATCTTGTTTTGTATTTGTATAAGCAGCGTTAAGGCCAACAGATAATATAGGGTTGTCATCGGAATCAGATAACAGGTTCTTGCGGACTTCAAGTTCTATACCATATATGTCTGCCTGATCTCCGGTTCTGAAATAACGCTGCGTCCCGGTAGCATCAGCTGCCACCACCCGGTTAACGGGATTTTTTATGGTTTTGGAAAAAGCCGCCAGGGAAATTATTTCGCCCTGCTCTAAAAACCATTCGTATTTTAAATCGAAGTTGTAC
>JABDPH010000265.1 GCA_013042925.1 Eudoraea sp. | reverse complement strand
GTTCTGATACATTAATGTATTACTCAGCGCCCAGTCTCCAAACCTAAATTCTTTAACGTATTTAACTTTTAGGTAGTTCACGCTATTTGATTCCTGAAATGGCTTTATAAAAGCATTCTCTAAATTATCCTCAGCTTGTTCATCATTTGCAAGAGAAGTAAAATAAGTATAATTGTCAGTTGTTGTATATTTTGCACTTATATTTCCCCATACCTGCGATTCCAAGTTAAATTGCAGGCTACTGAGGCGTTCTTTATCAAAGTTTTGAACGTTGTACCAATTGTAATTTTCGTAATCGGACTGATATAGCAAGAAATTAAAATTGGGCAATCTGGATGAAGAATGTATGCTTGCACTAATTTTATTCTTTTCATTTAGTTGGAAACTGGCCGATGCATCTATAATATTACCGGTTAGTTTCCCTGAGATATTATAAGCGATACCACCCTGCAGCATAAATCCTCCAATTTGTTTTTTATATTTTGCTCCTATAGCTATCTCTTCGCCTCTTAGCTTATTAGGTATGAAGCCCTCATTTGTTGTAATTGTGCTATTGAAAAAATAGTTGTAGTTGTATAAATTAACAGATCCTTTTAATACACCGAGGGTTCTGTTGGAAAACTCTATATTAAGCTCATTATACATGGTCATTAAGCTTGCCTTGTCATCAATTGGGCTTACTAAGGCATCTCCGAAGAAAACGTTTTCCGTATCCTGCTGAAATTGGTAATTCTTAGTTTCATAAGTAAAAACGTGTCCAAACCCAAGATAATTAGATTTGGAACGAACAGAATCCGTTTCATTTTTAAGCAGTCTGTATTGATGCTCCAGGAAATATCTTTTACCAATAAGGAAATTCTGGGCATCGGTAAAAAAAACGTCTATTCTCGACCTGTCTTTAAAATCCGGATCTTCAGATTCAAACTGAAGTTCTTTATTGGAAATCCCCCCGTTTTCCTCTGCTTCAATTTCCTGGGATGTCCAGTGTGCCCTTAATCTGTAACGGCCATTCTCAGTTACATAATTGACCGTAGATCTGAAATTACCCGATTTGACCTGGCTCCAACTATACTTTCCTAATGACCTAAAACCTTTATATGCTATAGAGAAGTTAAATCTTCGGGAAGTGTTAAAAGTCAGCATTGCATCCAACAGCTGACCCTGTTCAAAAGTGGTCTTAAAAAAAAGATCTGTCATAGGTGTGGCTACATTGTAATAGGATATATCCTCTATCTCCATATAATTAAAATGTCTGGCTTTGGAACCCAGGGAAGGATACAGGTTATTTCGTTCTAAATTAAGACCAAGGTGATTATAAGGCTGACCAACATTTGCAAAAGGCATAAGTTCAAAATCATCCCTTCGTAAATAATTGTACTTATATTCCTTTTGAATACTAAGTGTGGTATCCAAATAAGTTGTGTCTCTTGAATACGAAACAATCTTATAATCCCTGATAGTAATTTCCAGGGTGTCTTTCTTTTTATCCTTTTTAATTTTTTTCTTACTAAACACAGTAGTGTCCTGCGCTTTGGTCGGTGCCAGGGAATCATTCTGGGAAAGAAGTGTATGGCTAATAAAAACCAAAAACAGCAAAAGGAAATATCTCATTGAAAAACTTTAGTTACAGTTTTTGAAATGTGTGATTCTTATTAAACCGTTTAGAATTATGTTCTAACAACTAATAAATAGATTAATCTACCCTGGCAAATAATAAAATTATTATACTGTCAGCAAAGTTAATTTTTTTGTTCCTAACTAAATGTGAAAGTTTTATGTTGCTTAAAACGTTCAAAAGTTAATTTGACTGCAAACCATGTATTAATTAAATCACAAATTACTGTAGTTTGGCAGAAAAAATTGAATATTCTTAGTTTTTTCAGGATATTTACCAAAAAAATTACATGTTAAGAAAATTCGTGGTTCTCCTCCTACTGGCAGGTAGCTTTACATATGGGCAGTTTAATGAAGGTGCGCCATGGATGAAAGATTTGAAAAAATCAAAGTCTTCCAATATTACGGCCAGGGCCGTAAATTCCACATCAGACAACTATACCATTTATGAAATATCCACAGCCTTCCATAAGTATTGGGACGGCAAAGATAAAGATGCCAAAGGCAGCGGGTATAAACCCTATATGCGATGGGAAAATTACTGGATGAATTTTGTGGATAGCAAAGGGAATCTGCCTTCCTCAGAACAATTATATACTACATGGAAGAAAAAACAGGAAAATCATGTAGGTAAAGCAATTAATCCTATAAGTGATTGGACCTCTATAGGACCATCCACTCATGGAGCCGAGCCTGGAAGACTACCCGGGCAGGGAAGGATAAATGCGGTTGCCGTTGATCCCAACAATCCCGATGTATGGTACGTTGGTGCTCCGGCAGGAGGGCTATGGAAATCTACAGACGCAGGCAGCAGCTGGACAAACCTATTTGATAATTTTTTACAAATAGGAGTTTCCGGAATAGCTATTGATGCTAACAATTCAAATATTGTTTACATTTCAACGGGGGATGACGATGCTGCGGATTCTTATAGTATAGGCGTTTTTAAATCAATAGATGGAGGAACAACCTGGCAGGAAACCGGGCTTAATACATCTACTGACCCCAATATTAATCTGTTGACGAATGAAATCGTAATAGACCCCACGAATTCCAATATTATTTGGGTAGGTTCAAATCG
>JABDPH010000264.1 GCA_013042925.1 Eudoraea sp. | reverse complement strand
GGTCTATATGGTCTGTACCATCCGAAATGGTTTGTGTATTGGAGGTAAATGAAGGGGCCACATAATTTAAAATCTGATTTAAATTTACCTGGGGACCAACGCTCGCCAATTCCTTAACATCAATGACATCTACAGGAACCGTGCTCTCTGTTGCAACCCTGTTGGGATTACGCGAACCAGTTATAATGACCTCACTTAATTCCAAACCAGATACCAGAGTAATATTCATAATAGTACTATTTACCAAAACCTCTAAAGGCTCATACCCAATAAAAGAAACCATTAGCCTGTCGCCCAGGATAGCATCGATAATAAATTTTCCATCAAAGTCTGTAGTTGTGCCTACGCTAGTGCCTTTTTTTACAACTGAAGCTCCAACAAGAGGTACCCCCTGATCATCTGTAACTGTTCCACTTATCTGCCCGTTTGCAATGCCAATAGCACCGAAAACCAGGACCAAAATAACCAAGTAGTGTTGTTTCATAACTTATCTAATTTGAGTTAATATTTTTATAAGGTAGGAAAAACTTATCCTAAAGCGTCCATTTTATTGTTTTATCTTCATTTAGTTATTGATCTTTACAGACGACTATTTTGCTGTTTCAGGCTTTGAAGTAATATTGTAATTTTGAAACAAACTAAGTGCTATGCAAAAAATAATTGACCGTTTTATTAGCTATGTTACCATAGATACCCAGAGTGATCCGAATTCAGACAGTACACCAAGTACAGAAAAACAATGGGTGCTTGCCAATAAACTTGTGGAAGAATTAAAACAAATTGGTTTGGAAGATGTTTCTATTGATGATAACAGCTATATCATGGCTACCCTTCCATCAAATATTGACAAAAAGGTGCCTACTGTTGGCTTTATTTCTCATTTTGATACGACCCCGGATTTTTCAGGTACCAATGTAAAACCACGTTTGATTCACAATTATGATGGAAAAGACATTATCCTTAATAAGGAAAACAACATTGTCTTATCTCCGGATTATTTTGATGATTTACTTCTTTACAAAGGACAAACCCTTATTGTTACAGATGGCACAACACTGCTTGGAGCAGATGACAAGGCCGGTATTTGTGAAATCATAACGGCTATGGAATACCTTGTCAATCACCCTGAAGTTAAGCATGGCCCTATCCGTATTGGTTTTACACCGGATGAAGAAATAGGACGCGGAGCACATAAATTTGATGTTAATAAATTTAGCGCCGACTGGGCTTATACAATAGACGGTAGCCAGATAGGGGAATTAGAGTATGAGAATTTTAATGCGGCCGAGGCAAAAATTACGGCTACAGGAAAAAGTGTTCACCCCGGATACGCCAAAGGAAAAATGGTAAATGCAATTGGACTCATTGGCGAATTCATGAATTTATTACCCAAAAAAGAAGTGCCGGAGCACACAGAAGGCCGTGATGGATTTTTTCATATTAACCAGTTGCATGGGGAAATAGAAAAAGCAGAATTGGAACTCATAGTAAGGGATCATGACAAATCTTTATTTGAAAACAGAAAAAAGTTACTAAAGAAAATTATCAGTGATCTCAACAAAAAACATGGCGATTATTTATCTGTAGAAATAAAAGATCAGTATTTCAATATGAGAGAAAAGATAGAACCTGTTTTTCACGTGGTTGAAATTGCAAAAGAAGCCATGGAAGGACTGGGCATAGAACCAATCATAAAACCCATTAGGGGTGGTACTGATGGTTCACAACTAAGTTTTATGGGTCTACCTTGTCCTAATATTTTTGCGGGCGGACATAATTTTCATGGAAAGTACGAATATGTGCCCGTTGAAAGTATGCAAAAGGCAGTTGATGTTATTGTAAAAATTTGCGAACTTATAGCCCGTAAATAGCTGGCTATATGGATATTGAAGAAAAAATAGAAGCTTATTATTCAAAAACTCAAAAATTTAAGTCGGGAATAGCCCAATTAAGAGAAATTACCTTAAAAACTGAATTGGTTGAAACGCTGAAGTGGGGTTCCCCAGTCTACACTATTAACAATAAAAACGTCCTGGGAATACTGGCTTTTAAAAATTATTTTGGATTGTGGTTTTTTAATGGCGTTTTCCTTAGCGATCCCAAGGGGGTATTGGTAAATGCACAGGAAGGGAAAACAAAATCAATGAGGCATTGGAAATTTAAGTCAGAGCTTGATATAGATGAAGTAGTAGTACTAAGTTATATAGAGGAGGCAATAGCAAATCAAAAGAAAGGCCTTGAAATTAAACCATCCCAAAAGACGAAAATCGTAATCCCAAAACTATTAAAAGATGTTTTATTGGAAAACCCCGGGCTAAACGAACAATTCAATACGCTGGCTCCATATAAACAAAGAGATTATTGCGAGTACATTGCCGAAGCAAAACAACAAAAGACTAAAGAATCACGACTTGAGAAAATTATTCCAATGATTTCTAAAGGCAAAGGTTTGAATGATAAATACAAATAAAATAACTGCTTGCTCCTTAAACTTGTGAGCAGAAATTTATTATAAAGTCAATTTTAAATCTAAGATTTCTTATTGCGGTAATTTCCAGCCATTGTTATAAGACGCCATCATAATTTCATTAGCCGTTTGATCTGTAAATCTTCCACTATTTGCATCCCAATAAACCCTATTCCCGGATTTGTACGCAACATTTCCCATATGTGATACCATGGCTGCATCGTAACCTACTTTAATTGGTGCATTGAGGTTTATGGCATTCCTGCTTTTTACGGCCTCTATAAAGTTTTTGGTATGCAGATCCAATCCACTTCCCTGATTCTGTTGCAAGGGCAGAGCTTCCATCCGTGGAATGCCTTCCTTGCCCCACCCCTGAAATTCATTTTCGGGGATTACTTCCCATCCGCTTCTGTCCAGGACCAAAGTACCATTATTCCCAATAAAAGCTATTCCATGATTTCTGCCATAATTTCCTCCATCAATACCTGTAGCATGTTCCCATAGAATGGAAAAATCATCATATTCAAAAACTGCCTGTAATGAATCTGGTGTTTCAGAAGCATCGTTAGGATAGGCAAACTTACCCCCTATAGCCATTACAGATTTTGGGGTTCCAGCTTTCATTCCGTATAGAGCATAGTCAATTAAATGAACTCCCCAGTCTGTCATAAGGCCACCGGCATAATCCCAAAACCACCTGAAATTAAAATGAAATCGGTTAGTGTTAAAAGCTCGTTTTGGTGCTGGTCCCAGCCACATATCATAATCTACCCCGGCAGGTGACTTCTCGTCCGGAAGAATAGGAACCGGTTTCATCCATCCCTGATAGGCCCAGGCCTTTGCCAAACGTATTTCGCCAAGTTTTCCGGAGTGCACAAAATTTATAGCATCCACAAAATGGGGCTGACTACGTTGCCATTGGCCTATCTGAACTATGCGTTCACTTTTTTCAACAGTGTTTAACATAAGTTCACATTGCTGCATAGAATTAGCTATTGGTTTTTCACAATACACATCTTTACCCGCGGCTAAAGCATCGGTTAATTGAAGACAATGCCAGTGATCCGGAGTTCCTATAACCACAAAATCAATATCCTTGTTGTCTAGTAATTCTCTGTAATCCTTATACCACTTCGGTTTATTTATACCCGCTTTTTCAAGCTCAGAGGTGCGCCGCGCGAGTACATTTTCATCCACATCACAAAGTGCAATTACACTAACTTCGCTAATTTTCAATAGCGAAAGCAGGTTACTGAAGCCCATACCATTACAACCAATCAATCCCATATTGATCTGATCGTTTGCCCCTACCCTTTTTCGGATAGATGCGAGTAATTCAGCAGGAAATAGGAAAGAGGAACTTGATCCCAAAAGGAACAAAGAACTGTTTTTAATAAATTTTCTTCTGTTAGAGTTCATAGTAAGGAATTATTAAAAAGTTGAATATACAGATTTTCAGCTAATTATAAGATCAAAAAAAACACCGGTGATCACCGGTGTTTTTATAATGCAAACTCATGTAATTTTATTTTTCCTTGGGTGTCGCATTCAATTTGGAGCTCATTTCCATAGAGATGGCAGATCTGTCAAATTTTAATCTACCGGCCATGGTCTCAATGATACAAGAAAAATCTTTATCATTCAAATCCACGACTTTACCATGCAAGCCACTTTTAGTAACTATTTTATCACCTTTCTTCAATGCTGCCGCAAATTTCTTTTCATCCTTTTGGCGCTTCATCTGAGGACGAATCATAAAAAAATATGCTACGGCAAAGATGAGTATCATTGGAAGAAATTGTCCTATATCACCCATAATTTTGTGTTGAGTTTTGTATTACTTAATTAACAGGGCCCAATGCTGCTGTAGGTCCCGCGTCTTTTGGATTAACAAATGCTTTAATTCTTAACATTTCCTGTCCTTTTTCCGTGTTAGCAGTCACGGTAATAGTCTTGGTCACCTGATTTTGACCCGAACCATTAAACTTAACAAGAAGTTCACCTGTTTCACCCGGGGCAATAGGATCCTTAGGAGGATTCGGAACCGTACAACCACAACTACTAGTTGCATTTGTAATAATTAGAGGCGCGTTACCTGTATTAGTAAATGTGAAGATAGTCTCCTGCGGAGTACCTTGTGTAATAGTACCGAAATCATGTTCCGATTTATCAAATTTCATTACAGGTAGTTTTTTTGCCTGCAAGTCTCTTTCTGCTGCCACTTCAACATTAGCGGTGTTAACTTTACTGGAGGCATTCTCCTTACATGAGCTAAACATTAACGCTGTGGTCAAACCTAGGGCGATAAATAATCTTTTCATTATAATTTTTGTTTATGTTTTGCATGCAAAATTAAGGAATATTTGTTTATAATAATCCTCTCCCAGTTTTTTTCAATTTTCCACTAATCCTGTATTCCTTTACTAATTTATCCAATATACCATTAATAAAGATGCTGCTCTTTGGTGTAGAATACTCTTTTGCTATTTCTAAATACTCATTAATGGTTACACGCTCTGGTATAGAAGAGAAACCGGTAAGTTCACAAATGGCCATCTTTAAAAGAATGGCATCTATATCTGCAATTCGATCTTTATCCCAGCTAGGTGTCTTTAATTGAATCTCTCCTTCAAATTTTTTATCATTTAAGAGTGTTTTTGTTAACAACTGATCTGCAAAGACCATATCATCTGGGTCCTTCAAAAGCTTTGGTAAAAAATAGGAATGACCAAATTTCTCATTTACCTTCTTCAATTGCTTTAATACAAAAGTATTCACAAGAGGGATGTCATCTACCCAGGTTAATTCATCATCCTCAAAATATTCGTATATCCTTTCATTTGGTGCAATTACCTCCTTAAAAAGATTTGCTATAAAATTTTTATCCTCTTCGTAGCTACTTACAGTATTAAGCATGTACTGCTCAAAAAGTTCACTATTTTTTATTTCATTAAATACTATTTTGACATAATCCTGGTGCAGATCCCAATTGTTTAATTTCCTTTTTGTCAATTCATTTTGCAACATGGAGTTATTTGCAATTTGGCGAAGTACCGCATTGTTCAGAAACTTTTTCTTATCAGGATATTTCTCGTCATTTCCGTTCAAATATTTTTTAGAAGATAATCTGATGAAATTATCCTCCATTTTGTGAAGTTCTATTAATAGACTTAAAACAAGTAGGTAGAGTGTATAAGTGTTATCAATGCTTATTCGGAGAAATTTTTTCTGTTTTTCTAACGATTCATCGTGCGATAAGGTTAAAGCATATATGCATTGCATAACTTTTACCCTGATTTGCCTTCGTGTAAGCATTTTAAAGAACCTTGTGTTAAATTAGAAATACAAAACGCCGCAAAAATACTAATCTAATTTAATTCCAAACCTAATTCTCAATTTATCTTATCAGATTTATAACATTTGTTTTGTGACCAATCAGCTATATTTGTCCTTCACTTAAAACCAATTTGCATTACCAGCCATTTTAATGAAAGAACTCAGGCACTTAGACAAATACTTCAAAAAATATTGGTTCAAATTACTCATTGGTATTATTATTACCATTATTGCGAGGATATTTCAATTGGTAATGCCTTCCTATGTAAAAAAATCAATTGAAGTAGTTGAAAACTATGTAGCTTCCCAAATTACAGAGCCACAGGCAAGAGATTTGCTTTTGGAGTACATACTGATCATTGTCGGTGCTGCTTTACTATCGGGATTCTTTACTTTTTTAATGCGACAGACCATTATAAATGTATCGCGATATATTGAATTCGACCTAAAAAACGAAGTATTCGATCATTACCAACTTTTAAGTCTGAATTTTTATAAAAAGAATCGTACCGGTGATCTTATGAACAGGATAAGTGAAGATGTAGGTCAGGTGAGGCTCTACAGCGGACCGGCGATAATGTACGGAATTCAAACGCTAACCCTTTTTGTTTGTCTTATTCCTCTTATGTTCATTAAAGCCCCAACAATTGCATTTTATTCATTATTACCCTTACCAGTACTTTCAGTATTAATTTATCAGATAAGTAAAATTATTCATAAACGAAGTACCAAAGTACAGGAATACCTTTCTACCTTATCAACCTTTGCCCAGGAATCCTTTTCCGGAGTATCCGTAATAAAAGCTTATAACCTGGAACCACAGATAAATAATGAAGTTATCGTTCTCGCCAATGAAGGGAAAGATAAAAGCATGGATTTGGCCAAGGTAAACGCCTGGTTTTTTCCATTGATGATCTTGTTAATTGGAATCAGTAATATTTTCGTGATCTATGTGGGAGGCAAACAATATATAAATGGTGAAATCTTATCTATTGGTACCATCGCCGAATTCATCCTTTATGTAAATATGTTAACATGGCCGGTTGCTGTCGTTGGATGGTTAACCTCCATTGTGCAGCGTGCAGAAGCTTCCCAAAAGAGAATAAATGAGTTCTTAAAGGAACAGCCTGAGATTAGTAATGAAGTTATAGAAGATACCCCTATTAGAGGCTCCATAGAGTTTAAGAATGTTACATTTACCTATGAAGACACAAATATTACAGCACTTAAAAATATATCTTTCACGATAGATGAAGGGGAAACGGTTGCAATAATTGGAAAAACCGGCTCTGGAAAATCTACTATCCTGGACCTAATTGCCAGATTATACGATGCTTCTTCCGGAGAAATATTAATTGACAATGTCCCGGTTCAAAAATTAAACTTAAATAGTTTAAGGTCTGCTATCGGCGCTGTTCCGCAAGATGCGTTTCTGTTTTCTGACACCATAAAAAATAATATCAAATTTGGCAAAGAAGACGCAACAGAAAGTGAAATTTTAGAAGTTGCCAGAAAAGCTGCAGTACATGAAAACATCATGGGCTTTTCGAAAAAGTATGATACTATTCTTGGCGAAAGGGGTATTACACTTAGTGGAGGTCAAAAACAGCGGGTTTCAATAGCCAGGGCATTGCTAAAAGACCCAAGGGTATATTTATTCGATGATTGCCTGTCTGCTGTAGATACCGAGACTGAAGAAGAAATATTACACAACCTGAAACTTGCTTCACATTTACGAACCACACTAATCGTGAGCCATCGAGTTTCTTCAGCCAAAAATGCAGATAAGATAATAGTTCTGGAAGACGGAAAGGTCCTCCAAGAGGGCACTCACAACAAATTGATAGAAATAGACGGCTACTACAAAGAGCTGTATATCAATCAACTTTCAGCGAAAGAAATCTAGTAAAATGTTGCTGGATAAGCTTTTTTTTTTCATTTTTGAAGATATTTTGGGAATAGTAACCAACTAGATATATAACAAATGAGCGATAAAGATTTAATGGATCAGGAAGAAATTTTCTCAAAAGTTTTAAGAGCAGGGAGAAGGACATACTTTTTTGATGTTAGGAGTACAAAGGCAGGAGATTATTATCTGACCATTACTGAGAGTAAAAAATTTACCCATGATGATGGCTCCTTCCACTACAAAAAACACAAAATATATCTCTATAAAGAGGATTTCCAATCCTTTAGAGAGATTATGGGAGAAATGATGGACTATATTATAGATGAAAAAGGGCATGAAGTCATCTCAGAAAGACATCAAAAGGACTTTAAAAAGATAGAGCCTAGTGAGAACGGAGAAATATCTTCTACTGATAGTTTCACAGATTTGGATTTTGAGGATATCTGAATTAAAATCACAAAAACTTCTAAACGACCTTTGATTTCAAAGGTCGTTTTTTATTTTTATACCCTAACACATTCAACTCCCCTTGAAATATGAGAAAAACTACAACCACGCTACTTCTTATC
>JABDPH010000260.1 GCA_013042925.1 Eudoraea sp. | reverse complement strand
TGATTTGGTCAGACCGTATAGAGTTGCAGAATCTCCTGTACAGTTTGAATGTAAAGTAACCAAGGTTGAAGCGCTTGGCAAAGAGGGAGGTGCAGGGAATCTGATTTTTTCGGAAGTTGTTAAAATGCATGTACATGAAGCAATTTTAGACGAAAATGGTTCAATAGACCAATTTAAAATTGATCAGGTTGCAAGGATGGGTGGTAATTGGTATAGCAGAGCCAATAAAGGCATGTTTGAAGTTCCAAAACCACTTTCCAGGCTTGGCATAGGGGTTGATAATATACCAGAAGAAATAAAATCACTTAAAATGCTTTCGGGCAACGATTTGGGTTTATTGGGTAATATTGAAAACATTCCTGACAAAAAAGAAATAGATGAATTCCTGGACGCAAATGATCAAATTAGTTCAATTGTTAGGAGCAAGGATTCAGCAGAACTATTAAAGATAACTAGAGAATATTTGGATAATAATAAGATACTTTCGGCATGGAAAGTATTGCTAATAAATAGTGAATTAAATGGAAATACAAGGAAAAATTAAATTGATTGGTGAGACTAAAACCTTTGGCAATAATGGTTTTAGAAAAAGAGAGGTGGTTGTTACTACAGAAGAACAATATCCCCAACATATATTGGTAGAATTCGTTCAGGATAAATGTGATTTGCTTAATAAGCATAATGTTGGAGAAACCGTAAAAATCAGCATTAATCTCAGAGGAAGAGAATGGACAAACCCTCAAGGTGAGGTAAAATATTTTAATTCCGTCCAGGGATGGCGAATAGAATCGCTACAAACAGATCAAGGAGAAAGTGGAATTCCACCGGTGCCTCCAATTGAAGCTTTTGAACCTGCTGAAGAACTAAATGAAGAAGATCATGACGATCTGCCATTTTAGATAGAAGTCCTTTACGGCTGTGAATTAGTTTTAGGTTGACCAGTAATTCTAAAGCTGCTAAGCTTGAAAAACGAGAATTCGGATATTTACTTTTTAACAGAACGTCTGGAGTTCCCTCCGATAGATAATGCAAATTCGGAGGGATTATTGGCAGTTGGTGGAGATTTATCACCAGAAAGATTATTACTCGCATATAAATCAGGAATATTCCCCTGGTTCAATGATGATTCGTTGATATTATGGTGGAGTCCTGATCCAAGGATGGTCTTATTCCCCAAAAAAATAAAGATTTCTAAAAGTATGCGACAAATTATGTCGGGTACCAGGTTCACTTTAACCAGGAATAAATGCTTTAAGGAAGTTCTGGAAGCTTGTTCCCAAATAGAGAGAGCTGGGCAGGCAGGTACATGGATTACCGATAATATGAAAGAGGCCTATCTGAAACTTCATGATCTGGGAATTGCCAAATCCTATGAGGTCTGGGAAGAAAAGGAATTGGTTGGAGGCCTTTACGGCATTGATCTGGGACATGTATTTTGTGGGGAAAGTATGTTTTCAAAGGTATCAAATGCTTCTAAATTTGCATTTATAAAATTAGCCAAGGACCTTGAAAGACTTAATTATAAATTCATTGACTGTCAGCTATATACCAAACATTTAGAAAGTTTGGGGGCACAGGAAATCCCGAGAAAGAGATTTTTAGAATTATTACAGGCTGAAGTTAAGGGAAGAAAGCAATAATGTTCTATGTTGAATAGTCTCTGTAAAATTCAGCAATCTATATTCAAGCCCAAATTGCAATTTGGTCTTAGAGCTTAATAGCCAACCAAAATTTGCTGCAAAACGTTGTTCGTAAATTGGCTTTATATCCTTTCCTACATTAAGAAGTGTTTCGGTATTTCCTATAAAATAACTTTCACCTACATCCAGATTCTGTCCTTCCAGGGGCATGTCTAAAGCAAATCTATATCTAAAACGATGAATTGTTAGTAGCGATGTAATTCTTTGTTCAACTCTAACCCTATGTCCGTATCTGACCTTATTGGATCTGGATATTATGTTGTATTGTTCCGTTATCCGAAATTCATTTATATTTTCCCCTTCAAATAGTTCAGAATACCTGAATAAAAGTCCGAGACTCAAATTTTGACTAGCACCTATTCTAAAATTTGAAAAATGGCCAATATCAAACTGAAGTGCATTAAATTCTAATTCTGATGATTCATATATTGTACTCCTATTGGCAACCGACCAATTGTGAGAATATAATTTAGACAGCTCATAGTTGAAAGCTATACGAGGTTCAATAAATGTAGTGAAATTGTCCTGACCCCTAAGGAAAGAGGATAAAAAAAATAAACAAAATAATATTTTGGGAGGGTTAATAAAGGACATGATCATAGTTAGCCGGAAGAGATTCCCTCATTTTAATAAAATCTCCCTCCGCACCGAATAGTATTTCAAAATCGGCATGGTTGTCACGTATTTTACCCCTAACC
>JABDPH010000258.1 GCA_013042925.1 Eudoraea sp. | reverse complement strand
GGGATATACTGATAGTGTAGGTAACGATGAGTATAATTTAAAGTTATCAAAAAGGCGGGCAGATGCTGTTGCTAAATATATAGCCAATGCAGGCGTGGCCAAAAGCAGAATGACCGTTGAAGGTTTTGGTGAGGCTTCACCCAGATTTGATAATGCTACTAAAGAAGGACAGGCTAAGAACAGAAGGGTAGAAATAGGGGTGTCTGCCAATAAACAAATGATTGAAGATGCGAAGGCCCAGGCCAATTAATTAAAATAATTTAAGTACTAATTTTTTGTAAACCCGACTTTTGAGTCGGGTTTTTTTACAAAAACATTTATCTTCAATAAGTGGAACAATATGATGTGATCATAATAGGTGGTGGGTTGGCAGGACTCACTTCCGCTATTCATCTGGCCAGGGAAGGATATAATTTGCTTCTTCTGGAACGCTATCCCTATCCACACCATAAAGTATGTGGTGAATATGTGTCTAACGAAATAGCACCTTACCTTGAAAGCCTGAATGTAACACTTCCCAAAACAGTTGCCATAGATACGCTTCAACTCTCTACAAAACAGGGAAAATTACTTCAAACAAAATTGCCTTTAGGAGGGTTTGGAATAAGCAGATATGCTTTTGATAATTCCCTTTACAAGAGAGCACTTGCATTAGGGGTCTCCGTTAAATTCGAAACAGTAAAAAATGTCAACTTTTTAAAAGACGTATTTAATCTAGATACAGAAAATGAAAATAGATATTCAGCTAAAGTGATAATAGGGGCTTACGGCAAACGATCAGGGTTAGATAAGCAACTTAATCGAAATTTCATAAACAAAAAGGCACCATGGATAGGGGTAAAGGCACACTATGACTTGCAGGAATTCCCGGATAACCTGGTGGCATTACATAATTTTGAAGGTGGGTACGGCGGCTTATCTAAAATTGAGTCGGGTGCTGTAAATTTTTGCTATCTGGCCTCCTATAAAAGTTTTCAAACCGAAAAAAATATTGAGAAATTTAATTCGAAAGTTGTTGCCGGGAATAAATTTCTAAATCATTTTCTAAGGAATGCCCAACCGCTTTTCGATGAACCTATGAGCATTGCCCAAGTATCTTTTGAACGCAAGCAAGCAATAGAAGGGCATATCCTCATGTGCGGTGATACAGCAGGTTTAATTCATCCGCTCTGCGGTAACGGTATGGCAATGGCTATTCATAGCGCTAAACTTGCATCCGAGCGAATTCACACTTTTTTTAAAAATTCAGATTATACCAGAGCTCAAATGGAATCTGATTACCGCAAAGAATGGCGAAATACATTCAGGCGACGATTACAAACCGGTAGGGTCTTACAGTCCTTATTATTAAGCGAAAGGGCAACAAATATGCTTATGGGAACTATTGCAAAATCACCGGGACTTATAAGATCGCTTATCAAAAGGACGCATGGAAAACCAATATCCTTATAATGGATTTACGATATAGAAATACGGAATCTGAATTAATGGATGATCCAAAGGTTGCAATTGAAACGCTGCGGTTGGTTTTTGATGATATTAACAAGAGTAATCGCCTTTTAGGAGGTAATAGGATAACCCTTAACAGTGTTTGTAAGCTGATAAAAGAATTCCCCAGGAAGCAATATACCATCGTAGACATGGGCTGTGGTGACGGAGAAATGCTAAGGGAGCTTGCGAGTTATTTTAGAAATACGGAGATCGAAATTTTGCTAATTGGACTGGACCTTAATGAAAAAGCCCTGACCATCGCGCGGGAATTATCAGTTGATTTTCCTGAGATTACATTCTTAAAACAAGACATTTTGGCTTTGAAGCCACTGAATTTTAGCTGTGATATCCTGCTATGCACACTCACGATTCATCATTTTAGTAATAAACAAATTCCAATATTCTTATCTCAATTCACAAAATTGGCCCAAATTGGTATCATTATCAATGACTTGCAAAGAAGTGCACTTGCATATTATCTTTTTAAAGGGTTTAGTGCTATTTTTATAAAAACAAAAATTGCGAAACATGATGGTCTTATCTCAATTAAAAGTGGATTTAAGAAAAAAGACTTGATTACTTTTTCAAAAAATTTATCACATATAGCTCACACAATTAATTGGAAATGGGCTTTTAGATATGTATGGGTGATGGAGACATCGCGACTAAGCCAATCATATGAATAACGTACGAATAGCAACAGTGGCCAAAAAATTGCCGCCTTACTGTAGAGAAACTAAGGATATTTTACCTTTTGTTGAGCTATGGCTTAGTGGACAGGAAGATAGGTTCAGAAGAAAAGTGTTAAAGATATTTGAAGGTGCAGCCGTAGATAAACGCTATGGTATTATGGGAATAGAAGAGGTCTTTACTGCTACTAGTCTCGAAGCTAAAAACGATATTTATGTACGAGAAGTAAAAAAATTAGGGACTTCTGTACTTAAAAAAGCATTGGACAATAGCGGATGGAATCCGGATTCCCTCGATTATATAATTACTGTAAGCTGCACAGGTATTATGATTCCTTCGTTAGATGCTTATATTGTTAACGATCTTGAGTTAAGACAGGATATTGTCAGGTTGCCGGTTACGGAAATGGGATGTGCAGCCGGAGTTTCAGGACTTATATACGCTGCGAACTTTTTAAGGGCAAATCCAGGGAAACGAGCTGCTGTAATAGCCGTGGAAAGTCCTACAGCAACATTCCAGCTTACAGATTTCTCTATGGCAAATATGGTCAGTGCTGCTATATTTGGCGATGGTGCAGCTTGTGTTTTACTCAGTTCAGAAAAAGAGGCCGATGGACCTAAAATTGTGGCAGAAGAGATGTATCATTTTAGGAATGCTACCCATATGATGGGGTTCGACCTTACCAACACAGGGCTTAAAATGATTCTTGATCCTTCGGTTCCGGAAACCATTGCGGAACATTTTCCGAAAATAGTGCATCCTTTTTTAGAAAAGAACGGGACTTCTATTGAAAACGTAGATCATTTAGTCTTTCATCCCGGTGGAAAGAAGATTGTAGAGACTGTTGAAGAATTGTTCGGAAAGTTGGGGAAAAATATTGACGATACGCGTGAAACATTACGTTTATACGGGAATATGAGTAGTGCTACGGTACTTTATGTACTGGAACGATTTATGTTAAAAAAAATTGGCAAAGGCGAGCAAGGGATGATCTTGAGTTTTGGTCCCGGATTTTCCGCTCAGCGTGTTTTGCTGGAGTGGTAGGAAGATAAAAATTAATAAAGTGGATAAAGCTAAAACAAATAATTGGGCACTAGTTTTGGGTGGTAGCAAAGGTCTTGGTCTTGCTTCGGCTAAAAAGCTCGCAAGAAATGGGTATCATATCCTTGTCGTTCATCGTGATCGTAGCATGGATATGAAAGACATAGCAAATGACTTTAAAGAAATTAGCAATACCGGTGTGCAGTTTAAGAGTTATAACCAGGATGCCATACAAAAAAGCAATAGAGATGATTTAATACAAAAAATAAGGGATTTTATTCCTGATGATCATAAGATTAAGGTTTTGGTGCATAGTATTGCAAAGGGCAACCTAAAACCAATGTATTCTTCGAGTGATAACGAACTAAGCAACCAGGATTTCCAGATTACAATTAACTCAATGGCGATAAGTCTCTATGACTGGGTACAGGCATTAATAAAAGCCTCGTTATTTGCAGACGATTCACGTATTATTGCATTTACAAGTGAAGGTTCTTCTAAAGCAGTATCTAACTATGGTGCCGTTGCGGCCGCTAAAGCAGCCCTTGAAGCTATTTCCAGAAGCATGGCTATGGAATTTGCTGAACTTGGTATAAAATCCAATTGTATACAGGCGGGTGTCACGGATACCGAATCCTTGAGACGTATTCCGGGCAGTGAAAAACTTATAAGGCATGCAAAATTAAAAAATCCAAGTGCTCGCCTTACTACCCCGGAAGATGTGGCTGATGTGGTCTATTTGTTGTGCACGGAAGAAGCTAAATGGATAAATGGAACTGTTATTAAGGTGGATGGTGGCGAAAGTTTAAGTTAAATTATGGATTTTAAAAAGATCATAGAAAAGCTGCCATATTCAAAACCGTTTTTGTTTGTGGATGAATTATCAAAAATAGATAGCAATGGCGTTACTGGTAGTTTCTGTTTTCACAAAGATCATGAATTTTACGAGGGACATTTTAAACAACTTCCGGTGACCCCTGGTGTTATACTTACAGAATGCTGTGCTCAAATTGGATTGGTTTGCCTCGGTATTTTTTTACTTTCAGAACAACAAGACAGCAACTTAGAAAATCTAGCCGTTGCCTTCAGTAGTTCTGAAATGGAGTTTTACCTCCCGGTATACCCCGGTGAGACTGTATTTGTATGCTCAGAAAAGCTTTACTTCAGATTCAATAAATTAAAGTGTAAGGTAAAGATGTATAATACTTCTAAGGAATTAGTTTGTAAAGGTGAATTAGCTGGTATGATAAAAAACTCTGCCAATGGAAGATAGAGTGGTGGTGACAGGTTTGGGTATTTGTGCTCCCAATGGGGTAACACTTGATGATTTTACCAATAGTCTCAAGGAGGGTATTAGCGGTATAAGTTTTCAGCAAAAATTAGAAGACCTAAAATTTGGTTGTCAAGTTGCTGGTGTTCCAAATATTGAAGCCGGATATGTAAACAATTACTTTACCTCACTTCAGCTTAGAGGTTTAAATGCAAGTGGACTGGTTTATGGAGTCATTGCAGGTACAGATGCCTGGACAGATGCTGGTTTAACCAAAGCGCAGAAAGATGAGCCAGATTGGGATAGTGGGATCATTTTTGGAACAGGTATTCTGGGGGTTGATAAATTCCGTGAATCAATTCATCTTGTAGATGCGGGAAATACAAGGAGATTAGGAAGCACTTCAGTCATTCAAACCATGGCCAGCGGTATAAGTGCTTATATGGGGGGAATACTCGGTTCTGGTAACCAGGTAACAACCAATTCCTCTGCATGCACTACAGGTACGGAAGGTGTGATAATGGCCTATGACAGGATACGATCAGGAAAAGCAAAGCGCATATTAACCGGAAGTTGCAGTGACAGTGGCCCTTATGTCTGGGGAGGTTTTGATGCCATGCGGATACTCCCGAGAAAGTATAATGATACTCCTGCAACGGCCAGCAGGCCTTTGAGCGCTTCAGCTTCCGGATTTGTTCCAGGGAGTGGGGCAGGGGCTTTGGTATTGGAATCATTGACGAGTGCCAAAGAAAGAGGCGCGAAAATATACGCCGAAGTTTTGGGCGGTGCCATAAATAGTGGAGGTCAAAGAGGGGGTGGCAGTATGACCGCCCCAAATAGCATATCTGTTCAGCGGTGTATTAAAATGGCATTAAAAAATTCGAACGTAGAAAGTAAGGATATTGAAGCCATAAACGGTCATTTAACTGCTACTGGAAAAGATCCTGTTGAAGTGCGTAACTGGAGCATTGCATTACAGCGATCCGGCCTGGATTTCCCGTATATTAATTCTTTTAAAGGGATTATGGGCCATGGCCTCGCTGCTGCGGGCAGTATGGAATGTGTAGGGGCGGTACTACAATTTAAAGAAGAGCAAATTTTTGGAAATGTTAATATTGAAGATTTGCATCCCGAAATAGAAATACTGGTAGATAAATCACGTATTCCTTTAAAAACTATAAATTTCAGACCCAATACAATCGCAAAAGCAAGTTTTGGTTTTGGAGATGTAAATGCATGTGTTATTTTTAGCGACTTTAAGGATTAGATAAAATATATGAAAGAAGAAAATTATTATCAACAATTAAAAGGTATAGTTCAGCCTTATTTACCGGAGGATGTATCTGTAGATGATATATCACCGGACAGCCATTTTATAAATGAACTTAACATTAATTCTGCTAACCTTGTGGACATTGTCCTTGATGTTGAAGATGCTTTTGAAATTACCCTTGAAAATGATGATATGGATCAAATGCAAACAGTGAATGATGCCATGGTTATTATTAATAAAAAACGAAGTTCTAAATAATCATGAAATCGTTTTATTCCTGGGCCCTGGTCAAATTAAGGGTAGATCCCAGACTCATACTTACCTATTGCATCATTTATTTTGCCTGGGGAATGCTAATGAACTGGTTTGGCACTGAGGTACAAATCGCGAGGTTTACTTACTGGTGGCAGGTAATCAGCGTCTATATTTTATATATGGTACCAATTTCTCTGTTGTTGCGAAAACTCCCTTTTCATACGCAATATGCTTACGGCCTTGTAG
>JABDPH010000257.1 GCA_013042925.1 Eudoraea sp. | reverse complement strand
GGAGAAAACATCCACTGCAATTGCATTGAGTTGTCTTTCCTCAATAATGTTTGGTGTCATGTTAACCGGATACATACTACTAATAATACGTTCATAGTACATGCTGTTAATACCCCGGTCTTTAATGGCATAATTTTGAAATTCTTTTCCGAAATCCATATAAATAATAATATTTTTTTAAAAAAAAAGGTGCCGAAATTACTGCTTTCGGCACCGTAAAGATACTTAATTTATTTTTGAATTCTAACCGTAAACTTCTTTCACAAAATTGTCATAGGTAACTTCTTTCTTCTTCAAATTAGCCTTTTCCTTGTAAAGGGTAAGTAACTTTTGACTCATCAACTGCTCGGATAGTCTTTTTACTTCTTCCTGATTGCTCAGAACCCTGGTGGCAATCGTATCTAATTCTTCTTCCTGCGGATTTAACTGCCCGTATTGTGCCATTTGAGACTTAATAAAACCTTTTGCAAATTCTTTTAATTCATCAAACTGAATTTCTATTCCGTTATCCTTAATGATTTTGCCTTCAATTAATTGATAGCGCAATCCTTTTTCGGACTTTTCATATTCATCATTGGCCTCTTCTTCAGTAAGGGACTTTTCTCCTGTAGTCTGAATCCATTTTTTAAGAAATCCGGCCGGAAGATCAAATTTTATGGTTTCAATTAATCGTTCAGTTATATCATTTAATAATTTCTGATCTGCCTGTTGTTCAAATTGCTTTTCCGAATCTTCCTTAATTCTATCTCTCAGATCTTTTTCTGATTTGATGACATCTTTACCAAATAACTTGTCAAACAAGTCCTGATCTAAATCAGCAGACTCCCTCTCATTTATTTCCTCTATAGTAAAAATTACTTCTATATTCAGTTTTTCAGCCTGGTCTCTTTGAATTCCTAAAGCTCCTGATAATAAATAGTCTTCTTCAAAAAGACCTTTTGTTTTCAAAATAACACTGTCACCAGCTTTTTTGCCTATAAGACTGTTAATGGCTTTTTTATTTTTCAATTTAGACATTTCAAGGGTAGACTTATTGTCTATTTCCTCTTCTTCATTACTGAAAGTACCGGTAAGTTCATAATTCTTCCCTACTTCAGATTTGCTAATAAGTTTTCCATATTGTTTTCTAATACGCTCAACCTGCTCATCTATCATCTTCTTATCGGCCACTATTTTATAGTGTGTAACCGGCTTTTTTGTCTTTAAGGATACTTCAAAATTAGGGGCGAGACCCAATTCAAATTCAAAAGAAAAATCTTCCGCCTCCCAATCAAAATTATCTTGTTGTTTCGGAAGTGGATTTCCAAGTACATCTAATTTTTCTTCGGTAAGATATTTGTTGAGGTTATCCTGTAAAAGTTTATTTACTTCGTCAACCAACACGGCTTTACCATATTGTTTCTTGATTAAACCCATGGGAACCTGACCTTTCCTGAACCCCGGAATATTAGCTTGTTTTTTATAATCTTTAAGAATTTTATCTACCTTATCACTATAGTCATCTTTAGTTATAGCTACTTTAACAATAGCATTTAACTCGTCTATCTGCTCTTTCTGAATATTCATCTATATCTCTTATTTGCTTTCTAAAATGGGATGCAAAAATAGAATATTTTATGAACCGGGACAAGTTTTTAAATAGCTGATTATCAATTCCTGAATCAGGAATTTTAATCCTCTTTTAAAAATGAGAAAAAGATAGATTCCAGGAAGGTCAAAAGCAGACTAAATAGTAGTGCCCACCAAATAGAATCCACCGTAAAACCGGATACAAACTTATCTGCAAGCAGAATAATCAGGGCGTTAATAATGAGTAAGAACAGGCCCAATGTTAATATTGTTATGGGCAAGGTAAGTATTACCAGAATAGGCTTTATAATAAAATTCAGAAGACCTAATACAATGGCCACTATAATTGCCGTGGTATAAGAGTCTACGCCCACACCGGGCAGGATATTTGCCAGTATTACTACCGCAAGTGCGCTCAATAAAATTCGAACAATAAGTTTCATTTGGTCTGGTCTTTAGAATTAATAAATAGAGTGCTAACATTAATTAGCTTCCTTAAAAGTAGCTATTTTTTTTAATAGATAATATTGAGAGTTTCATCAACTAATGCGACTAACCCAGGCAGCTTATACTTTTTTTATAAATTCAGGAAAACCATAGATTTTTCAATAAACTGTTGTGGGTTTTCAGCATGTAGCCAATGCCCTGAATCATCGATGGTTTCCAACTCGGCATTCGGAAAATGATTCCTAATTTCAGACATATCTTCATTAGCAATGTACTCTGATCTGCTGCCTCTTAAAAATAAGGTCGGACCCGTAAAATATTCTGTATGGCCCAGGGATTCCCCAATTTCTTCCATTTTTTGCGATAGGACGTTGAGGTTAAAACGAAAGGCTAATTTCCCTTTTTCTACCCAATGAAGACTTTTTAACAAAAACTGCCTAATTCCCCAATCATGAAGGTGTTCCGCAAGCAGAAAATCGGCCTGACTTCGGGAGGTAATTTCTTCCATGGGTAAAGTTTTTAAGGCATCAATAATATACTGATGATGAGGAGGGTAAAATTTTGGAGCAATGTCGGCAACCATTAATTTATCTACTGAATCAGGATACTTACACGCAAATGTCATTGCGGTTTTACCACCCATTGAATGACCCAGGATAGAGGCACTTGTAAACTTATGATAGTTTAAGTAGTGATTTAAATCATCTGCAAGAATTGTATAATTAAATTCGTCCGACCAGAAGCTCTTACCATGATTTCGCTGATCGATAAGATGAACCTCATACCCATGCTGGGCATATTGCGTTCCCAGTGTTTTCCAATTATCTGACATTCCCAAAAAGCCGTGCAATATCATCAGGGGTTTGCCTTTGCCTATTATGTTTGAATGAAGTAAAGTCATTATTTCAATCGGTGTAAATACATGTTAATTACATTCTCAAGTCCCAGATAGAGCGATTCACAAATTAGGGCGTGCCCAATGGAAACTTCCAGCAGATTTGAAATATTATCCTTGAAATACTTTATATTATTGAGGCTTAAATCGTGTCCTGCATTAATTCCCAAACCTAATTCATGAGCAGTTTTTGCAGCTTCAATAAAAGGCTGAATTCCATTCATTTTCCCTGCTTCATAATCTCTGGCATATTGCTCAGTATAGAGCTCAATTCTGTCTGCACCCGTTTTGGCTGCTCCGGTAACCATACTTATTTCAGGATCTACAAAAATTGAAGTGCGGATATTTTTTTCTTTAAATATCCCAATGACATCTTTTAAAAAGTCTTTGTGCTTTATAGTGTCCCAACCGGCATTAGAGGTAATAGCATCTACTGCGTCTGGCACCAGGGTTACCTGAGCAGGTTGTACCTCCAGTACCAAATCAATAAACTTCTCAATAGGATTCCCCTCAATATTTAATTCTGTAGTTACAATATTCCTAAGCTTACGGGCGTCATCATATTTTATGTGTCTTTCGTCGGGTCTTGGATGAATGGTGATTCCTTGTGCGCCAAAATCTTCTATATCAGCTACTACATTTAAGAGGTTTGGAACGTTTCCTCCTCGCGAATTCCTCAGAGTGGCTATTTTGTTAACATTAACACTAAGTTTTGTCATTTTGCGATATTTACATTTTTCAGGGCTCAAAAATACAAATTAGGAATGCCTTTTGACATTTAAAATTAGTATTTTGCATAAGATTTTAAGGACATGGAGATTCAATCTCATATAATCAATACAATTCCGGTTTTCAATTTGGAAGGAACACTTAAGGAGGTTATTCACTTTTTTAAGCATACCACCTATTCACATGTGGCTATTGTTGAGAATAATATTTTTTTGGGAGTCTTATCCGAAAATGATCTTGAGACCTTTGAGAGTAACAAAAAAATAGAAGATTACAAATATAATCTTGAATCCTTTTTTGCCTTAAAAAGCACCTCATGGCTTGATGTTCTTGAAAAATTTGCCAGAAACGAATGCAATTTGTTACCTGTTTTGGATGATGAAAATCAGTTACTTGGTTATTATGATCTTAATGATATTGTAGGTGTCTTTATAGACACTCCTTTTTTTACGGAACCGGGAGGAGTACTGGTATTGACAAAAAGCGCAAAAGACTATTCTTTTAGTGAAATTGCTCAGATTGTTGAAAGTAATAATACCAAGTTACTTGGAGCATTTGTTACTGATATTCGAAATGACATGGTTCAAATTACGATAAAAATCAGTACCGGTAATTTTAGTGAAGTGGTCCATACCTTTAGGCGATATAACTACAATATACTCTTTGGCAACAAGGATGATCAGTTTATTGAGAATTTAAAGGAAAGATCGGATTATCTTGATAAATACCTTAATGTTTAAATTCTATGTGGGGAAGTATTCTGAAAAAAGTGATTGTACCCTCGTTATCTTCGCTATTTAAAGGCTAATTTCATAAAATTTTGCACTATGAAAATTGCAATATATGCTCAAGTATACCAGAGTGAGGCCTTCGATTACGTTGTTGAATTATTGGATGAATGCAAGAATGTTGGTGCAGAAGTATGTATTGAATCAGATTTTTATGCCCAATTGTCCGCAGAAAGACAAATTTCTGAATACACTACTTTCAATCGTGAAGCTGGATTGGACTCGTCTTTTGAAATGTTTGTAAGCTTTGGAGGGGATGGTACAATTTTAAGAGCTATCACCTATATCCGGGATCTGGGCATTCCAATAGTGGGTGTAAATACAGGAAGACTTGGGTTTTTATCTACAATAAAAAAGGAAGAAGTCAGAAGAGTTGTAACCGAATTTATTTCGGGAGCTTACGCAATAGATGAGCGAAGTTTAGTGCAAGTGAATGCAGATTTTGAGATCCCTGAATTTAAGGATATGAATTATGCCTTGAATGAAGTATCTGTAAGTAGAAAAGATACGACTTCTATGATCACCGTGGAAACCCATCTAAATGATGAATATTTGACCTCATATTGGGCAGATGGGCTTATTGTTGCAACACCAACAGGATCTACTGGCTATTCTTTGAGTTGTGGCGGTCCCGTAATTATGCCGGGCGTACAATCTCTGGTTATTACCCCAATTGCTCCACATAACTTAAACGCAAGACCCCTTGTTATCTCAGACGATACCATAATCCGATTAAAAGTTTCCGGACGCGAAGAAAATCACCTTGTTTCTTTAGATTCGCGAATTGCTACTATAGAAAATGGTAAAGAAATTACTATTAACAAGGTCCCATTTAAAGTAAAAATGATTGCTTATACTTCCGAGAGCTTTTTGGAAACCATTAGAAACAAGTTGCTCTGGGGACAGGATAAGCGGAATTAGATGCTTCTTTAAAACAATAAATAACTGCAAATCCTGTTTATCAAAAGTAAATAAGGGTATAAGATCATAGGTGTAACCTGCCATATTAATTATATTTGCAAACTTTTGAGTTTAATGAGAGCGTTTATTGTTGTTATTCTTTTACTTGGCTTTGGCTTAATGAATGCCCAAACTTATGAAATTGGGGTTTATGCAGGAGGTGTCAATAATATTGGAGATGTTGGAAGAATGAACTATATAGCGCCTTCAGGTCCTGCTTTTGGGGGGATTTTTAAATGGAACAAAAGTAAGCGCTATGCCTGGAGGGCTAGCATAATATATGGAGAATTTACAGCAGATGATAGCAAATCAAGTATTTCTTCAAGAAGACAGAGAGCTTATACCATGGATAATTCCGTACTAGAGTTCTCTGCAGGTCTGGAATTTAATTTTGTTGAATATAATTTGCATAAAATAGGGCCCGCATTTACACCATATTTGTATACTGGGATTACGTATTTCAGATATGAGTACAAATATTTTGATGCAGGACAAGTACAGGATTTAGACCAAAAAGACGGTTCTTTTGCTATTCCTATGACCATTGGAGCAAAGGCAAGGTTAACACAGTTTTTAGTTATTGGGGCGGAAATAGGAGCTCGATTGACTTTTACTGACAATTTGGATGGCAGTAATCCTGAAGGATCTAATTTTGAACAATTTAGATTTGGAAATATTTTTAGTGATGATTGGTACGTTTTCTCAGGAATTACATTAACTTATACCTTTGGCAGAAAACCATGTTCCGATTGTTTTGAGTAACACTTATTATGAACACTATTGATGATATAAAAAACGGGAAGCTTCCGAAGCATCTGGCTATTATAATGGACGGTAATGGCAGATGGGCTAAGCAAAAAGGAAGACTACGTGTTTTTGGTCATGAACATGGTGTTAAGGCAGTAAGAGATGTCGCTGTAAATTGTTCTAAGCTGGGAATCAAATTTCTTACGTTATATGCATTTTCTACAGAAAACTGGAAGCGACCTAAGATAGAAGTTGATACCCTAATGAAATTACTGGTATCTTCTTTAAAAAAAGAACTTCACACACTCAACGAGAATAACATAAAATTAAATGCCATTGGCAATATTGAGTCTCTACCTCCTAGGGCACTGGCAGAACTTAAAGAAGTAATGGACAGGACTAGTCAGAATAAAACAATGACTCTGACTCTTGCTTTAAGTTATGGTTCAAGAGAAGAGATTAAAAACGCAATTCAAAGCATAAGTGCCAAAGTTAAAAATAATATAATTTCTCCCGAAAATATTGATGAAACCATTATTAATAACCATCTTTACACGCGAAATTTACCAGACGTAGACTTGCTAATCCGCACCAGTGGTGAACACAGGATTAGCAATTTTTTACTTTGGCAGATAGCGTATGCTGAATTATATTTTATTGATGTATTTTGGCCCGATTTTAAAGAGCATCATTTGTTAGAGGCTTTAAAGAATTATCAGCACAGAGAACGAAGATTTGGAAAAACTAGCGAACAACTCAACTAGCGATATGAACAAGTTCATATCACTTGAACTTCTGATTTTATTTTTACTACTCCTTTTTACTACTTTCAGTTTTGCTCAGGAAACTACCTATGGCAATGGTAAAAAATATATACTCGGTGGAATTGAAGTTAAAGGCTTGCAAAGTTATAACGAGCAAACGGTTAAAACATTTACCGGACTCAGAGAAGGGCAGCCTATAACAGTACCTGGAGATCAAATCAGCGCAGTAATTAAAAAGCTTTGGGATCTGGAATTGTTCAGTGATATTAATTTTTATATCTCAAACATCGAAGGAGACAAGGTTTATCTGGAACTTGATATAGTGGAAAGACCAACACTGTCAAAGGTTACAGTTTATGGTATTAAGAAGAAAAAAATTGATGAAATAATAAAAGAAACGGATCTTAAAAAAGGCAAAAAGGTAACAGAAAGTTTTATTTCAAATACAAGAAACTACATTGAAAATAAATATAAGAAAGACGGTTACTTAAATGCCAAGGTTACAATTGCTACTGCTGTGGATACCTCAGACACCAATGCAGAGAGTATGGTAGTTAATATTAAGACCGGAGATAAAGTAAAGATTAAAAAAATCACCATTGATGGAAACAAAATGCTTTCGGATAAACAGCTTCGCAAAGCATTGAAGAATACTAAGAAACAACAATTCGGAAGGGTTTGGAAGAAATCGAAATATATTGAGGCTGACTATAAGGAAGACCTCTCAGCAATGGTCGATAAATATGCCGAGAAAGGGTATAGGGATGCCAGGGTACTCTCAGATTCTATTACTGTGCTAAATGACAAGAAAATAAATATAGATATTAAGGTAGAGGAGGGGAATAAGTACTATTTCGGGAATATAGATTTTGTTGGGAATTCAGTTTATACGGATCGCCAGTTAAATCAGGTTTTGGGGATTAAAAAAGGGGATACCTATAATGGAGTTCTTCTAAGGGAACGTATCGCCGATGATAGTAAACCCGATGCAGAAGATATCACAAACCTGTATCAAAATAATGGTTATTTGTTCTCACAAATTAATCCGGTTGAAGTATCCGCCCAGAACGATACTATAAATTTTGAGATCAGGATAATAGAAGGGAAGGAGACTTTTTTAAATCATGTCTATTTTGAAGGGAATGACAAAACCAATGATCATGTAATTTTTAGAGAACTTAGGACCCGTCCCGGGCAGAAATATAGTAAGGACAACATTGTTCGTAGTGTGAGGGAATTAGGGCAACTTGGCTTTTTTGATGCCGAACAAATAAAACCGGATATTTTAAACCCGGACCCCAATGCTGGTACGGTTGATTTAAAATACAGCCTTGTAG
>JABDPH010000256.1 GCA_013042925.1 Eudoraea sp. | reverse complement strand
CCGAAAGTATTGTGGGTTGGGGTACTCAATTGCATGACAAACCAAATGGAAGGCAGGTTAAGGCCTAAATGCGGGTCGTTTGCCAGGATTGGATTTCCCGAATAGGATTTTTGTCCGGAAATGGCCCAGTTGTTACTGCCATTATCCGGATGTGGTTTTTCGATAGTTTTTGAAATAGTGTCGAGCGGTAATTCACTCGCCGGAATTTCCGTCATGGGTACATCAATATAACTCCAGTCTGTATTCTTCGGAATAATAGGATCTATAACATCATAAAAATCCGGATACAACAAATCAAAACGCTCTTTGCCAAATATCCTCAGGGCATTGGTATACTCCAAATCCGTATCGGAACCTGCCAGATCTTTGGTCATATACATCAATAACAAAGCTGTTTTTTTAACTGTCCATAGTTCCGGCTTATAATCGAGTAGTTTGTATTCTACCGGAATGTCTTTTGGCTGTAAATCGTTGATGTAACTATTCACACCTTCTGCGTAGGCCTCTAAAAAAGCCATGGTTTCCGGGTCTTCTTTGATCTTTTCAATGGCCTGTTCGGCCCCGAATCCCATTCCAAGTCTGCGTTGGCGACGGTCATAGTTCAAAGCTGCTTCACCAATAAATTCCGACAAACGACCTGCTGCAGCCATGGTTTGAAACTCCATTTGCCATAGTCTGTGCTTGGCCGTAATATAGCCCTGAGCCCTGTACAAATCATTTTCATTTTCAGCAAAAATGTGTGGAATTAGTTGTTCGTCGTAATGAACGGTTACCTTGTTTTTTAGCCCATCAATTGAAACAGTTCCGGTTATTGTTTCATCTTTTTCATTCTGCCAGATACCGGCGGCCGGATTCAGAAATTTACCTATTGGCGGAACGGAACCAAATTTGGTATTCAGACCATAATAAACAATTGCTGTAAGAAGAAGAGAAATTACAAACTTTAAGTATTTCATAAATGCCGGAAATTGTGATGCTGAAATTACTAAATAAATCTGAACACAAAGGATTGCTTAAAGTTCGTTGGAGATTAAAAACCTTCTGTTCTAATTTTAATTCTCTTTAGTAGCAATCCAAACCGCGAGAAAATCTCTGTTAACCGAATGCGTTGTGCCATATAGCAAACCATCCTTATAATAGAAAGCAGTATTATATTCTCCGGTACCATCCCCGGAAATTAAAGCCCCGTAAATGATCCCGAGTTGGGTGTTGATTCTACCTGAGCGGATATCAAAGCCATCCTTATAAAAATACCCTTCGAAGCCTGAATTGCTTACTTCTGAAATTTTCATATTAGCAAAATTAGCATCAGTCTTATCTTCCGGGCTCATATCAATTTTCCAAATTCCTTCCAGGACGCTTAAGTCAATAGCAGATTCGGATTGCGCATTTACATTGCTAATTGAGATCAGAATTAAACACAGGCTTACTAAATAAAGTGCTCTCATTTTTTTGTTTTAATAGTTTTCATTTTACTTTCACTTCAATTCTTTATCAATAAGCTGTAGAACGGCCTCACACTTGATTATTAATTCAAGGTAATAGCCATTGCTTGCCTTTTGATTAAATGCCGTTGCAGAAATTGCTCTGACAAAAATTTTAAACCTTTGATCTTCTTTATTATTTAAAAATGAATAATCATTTTCATTTAACATTTCTTGTGTCGTAAAGATATCAGTAACGCCCTTATTAAATTTGATAAAATCTGTTTCATTGGTCTCATTGGTGGCAACGTTTACCATCCATGCTCCTATTGCGGATAACAATGCTCTTTTTTGGTCGTATTCGCTATAAAGATCAACTATTTCCTCTTTTAATTCCGGGTTCTTAATCAGTCCTAATGCGCCTGAACTTATCATACCTTTATAGGTATTATCATTTGGAGAAAAAACCTGGTCCAGGGCCTTGTCATAGATGGCACTCATATACTGAACTTCCTCTATGCTCTCAACGCCGTCGTATAAAGTAACAAGTAATTGTTTAATATCTTCCCTCAAGACATTATTATTATGGATGATCTGCCTGAAGTTAATGGTGTCCTGGACTATATCGCGATGAATCCTGAACAAATAATCTTCACCCAATCTGCGGTCTTTGTTTTCCTGGTTCCAATTGTTGACACTCAGGGCAATTAAAATTCCAAGAACCACGAGCACAATTTCCCCAACGGCGTAAAGCAGATACTTACTGAAACTATTTTCTGTGAGAAGTTTTTGTCTTATGCGTCTGAAGAATTTTATCATGCTTAGTGGTTGGTCCTGTTTCATCCCGATAACTATGGAGAGCTATGAGATCCATCATTATTTCGTTACCATTGCACATTTAAATCCGTGCCAAATTGAGGTGGAATTTCGTCTTTAACTTCCCCTAAATTTTGTCTCAAATCAATTTCTATCCCACGGGCAATGGTGGAGATGGGTACATCGTTAGATGTTCCTTCAAAAGGATTCTCTCCGGTACGGCCTATTCGCTCCATAGTATGGAACATCCAGGCAACCGCTGAATATATTGGAACGGTAAACCAGATGAAAATTTGCCCCAATATTGGGTAATTGTCGGCAAATCCTTTTCCAATATCCATGAATTGCGGAATTAATGCCATAGGCAGGAGTAGCAAAAGCAACCACATAAAATAATGGTTTAAGGAAGCGTATTGCCTGGGGTAAGGAAAATTCTTGATACGCTCCGTTTGCCCCTGAAGCGTGAAGAGTTCTTTGATGAGTCCTTCGAGTTCAAGAAATGAAAACTCCCAAATAATTCCCTTGTCTTTTAATTTTCTGATGTGATGCGATTGTAAATACAACAAGGCCGTCTGGTGGTTGTCTTTGCTCAACACATGTTCCAGATCGCTTTTAGAAAGATATGGTTTTAGTTCCTCTTCCAAAGGAGAATCCTTTTCAGGGGGCCTTATTCCCCATTCTGTATTTGTTTTATGGCTACTTGTAGTTTCCCATAGCTTTTTACTTCGCATCGCATATCTTAATGCTGTCATCCAGGCAATATGCCTATAGGTCAGTACTTTTACTTCTTCCGCTATGATCTCTTCAGAAACACTCTCCTCTGTATGCTCATCAGAGAGCATATCCTGAACAAATACGCCAAAGGTGCGAGAAGTGTTAACTATTCCTCCCCAGATTTTCCTTGCCTCCCATATGCGGCCGTACACAGCATTATTTTGAAATCCAATAACAAATGCAACCGCTGTACCTATTAAGGCCATAGGCGTCCAGGGAATTCTTAGCCAATGCAGATCCAGAAAATAATAGGCGCAAACCCAAATAATAATTATGAAAATGAACCAAAACGTTTCAAAACGGGTCCATTTCACCATGTCTATTACACGATATACTCTGCCTATATACATAATTTAATAGGGTATTTATATTAGTTGCTTCTAATTACTAACTATACTTAGTTCTTAAACAAATTTATACTTTTACTTTCAGTTAATGGTTTTATTC
>JABDPH010000254.1 GCA_013042925.1 Eudoraea sp. | reverse complement strand
AATAAGGAGCATCCCTATTGTAAAGGGGTTATAGACAAAGGTCTTCAACAGTTTGTAAACAATTACATCATGCAGTTTGAATTGGCTACCAAAGTTCCCATTAACTTTGTAGGGAGTATTGCATATTTTCTTAAGGATGAACTAACGGCAATACTTGAGAGAAATGATCTTATAGTAGGTGTTATTCGCCAAAGACCCATTGAAGGACTCGTAGAATTCCACCAGGAAACTATCTGACAGCAATCATTGAAATCTCCACATTTACAAACTTGGGAAGATTTGAGACTTCAACGGTCTCTCTGGCAGGAGCTGTTTCTTGATTGAAAAATGAGCCATAAATTTCATTAATATCTGAAAAAGAATTCATGTCCTTAACAAAAATGGTAGCCTTAACTACATCTTCAAAGGACATATTTGCTGCATTCAGTACTTCGTTTAAATTCGCCATACATTGAAGGGTTTCCTTCTTTATATTACCTTCAATTAGCTTACCATTGGTGGGATCTAATGGAATTTGCCCGGAAATATATAAGGTATTATTACTTAGAATAGCCTGATTATATGGCCCGATAGGAGCGGGGGCTTTAGATGTGTTTATTATTTTTTTCATGGCTTATATGTATTTTGTTAAACGGAGTTGAAAATATATGAATACAAAAAGGATGTTTTTAATGATTTTCTGCTATCTCGGAGGTGGCTGACTTCTGTTTTCCCATTTTAGATCCTTTAGAATTGAGCTTTTAATTCCTATAAAGAAGTACCATCTTTCAAAATCACCAAATGGTGTCCAGTCAAAATTTAATTTGAAACTTTTTAGGTCGCGTCTAAACCTAAGCTGGGTAACAGTAAATCCTTTTCGTACAAAATCATAACCCGAGGACACCCCAACGTCCCATCCGGGTGATAGGGTAATATTGCCGGAAAACATAAGTGAATTATTGGAAATCTCATTTTGTCGGGCACTATTACTATAGGTAACAGCATATTGTAACCTAAGGTCCCATACAATTTTATTTTGATAAATGGGATTCTCAACATCTCTATCATCTACGTCGTCAAATCTACTTTCATCAAAATTATTTGCTTTGCCAAAAAGATCATCAGTCCTTCCCCCACTAGCCGCGACATAAGCATCACCCTCTGTGGGGTATTCTTCCCGGTCTTTGACGGGCTGAAAGTCTTTACTGCTTAAGGAATAACTTAAGTTAGCCCTGGCCGAGGTAAGTCTGAACAGGCTTCCACCGTTATTAATATTAAATGTATTTATCCGCCTTCCATTATTATCAATCGCATAAGGATCCAGATTGGCACCAAAGTTTATAGACATTTTATTATCCAGAATATTTGTGCCACCAGTCAGGGCAACCGGACTTAAATTAAGCGAATCTGCCTGAAAATTATAACCTGTAGACAAATTAAAACTATTAAGTAGCATAATCTTTTTTGGTTCCAGCGCCGTCGTATCCTTGTCCCGAACTTTGGCTTCGAGAGTATTTGCCAGGGAAAAGCTTAAAGAACTGGATTTACTATTTCTGGGAGCACCGTACAGGGTATTTTGAAAACGAGTATACTCAATAGTGTCTCCGGTAACTCCATTTATATATTCGTCATAGTATTGATCAAAAGAGGGTGCCCAACCATAACTTACAGAAGGTCTCATTATGTGTCGGATAGCCTGTATTTTTTTATCCTCTCCAAAATTGAATGTACCATAAACGGTTGTCCCTAAACTACTGCTTAAACTGTATTGATTAAAGCGATCAAAACCTTTGATCGTATCGGTAACAACTTCTTGTGTTTCGTTATCAAAACGCTGATTATATGTTTCCAGGGTCCATACATCCTCATAATTGCCACCTACGCTCAAACTAAAATATTTGGCGACTTTAAAATTTGTACTTATCGGGATTCTGTGTCTGGCGCCAACTTTGGCGTCATCGAACATTCTGGCCGTTAAAAAATCATCAGAATTGGTTTTAATACTGTTTCGGGCATTAAGATCATATTGAAAGTTAACATTCTGTATTGCGCCTTTTTTTATCCCGTCCTTTTTGGCAAAAGGAAAAATCCGTTCCAGACTTCCTTGTAATGTTGGAAGTGTTAAATCTACCGCATCAGTATTAGTGTTTTGATTGTGTGTCGCCGTTAAACTCACGTTCACAGAAGGATATGCCGGAAATGTTCTGGAATAGGAAATGGATGAAGACAGGTTATTGATTTGAGTATTGGGCAAATTTTGTTGTAATAAAGAATTTCTATAGTACTGGCTGCTACCAAGATTAACCGATGCTGACAATCTGGAATTCGGATTGGCTTTTGAATCCTGAGAATGTGCAATCTGAATATTATAAATAGTCCCACGGCTGTAATCATCAAATCCCTTTTGACTGGTAACCTGATTTTCATACCTGAAGTTGAAATTACCTCTGTATTTATAGCGTTTAGAATAAACAGATTGTGCTCTAAAACCCCAGCTGCCATTAGTGTAGAGGTCACCTGTAAGGGTAAGGTCTACATAATCATTAATGGGGACATAGTAACCGAGGTTTTGCAGAAAATATCCCCTGTCCGGGTCATTTCCAAATGTAGGCATCATTACTCCTGCAGTTCTTCCTGTTGTCAAAGGAAAATAGGCAAATGGCATTGCTATAGGTGTAGGTACATCAGCGATGTAGATGTTACTAAATCCGGCTATAACTTTTTTCTTTGGAACAAACTTGGCCTTCCTGACTCTGATGTAGTAATCCGGATCTATAGTGTCTTTTGAGGTGGTTAACTTACCTTCACTTAAAAAATAAACCGAATCGTTCTCCTTTTTGGTAATCGAGGCATAAACCTTCATCGCATCAGATCCAAGTTGCCCTAAACCTGCCTGCTGTTCCGTTCTGGAATTCCAAATCAGGGCTTTTTGCGTGTCAAAATTAAATCGGATTGAATCCGGAATTACCACGTTTTCTCCCTGTTTAAAATAAGGTACCTGCGAATAATTACCCAGTGAATCTTTCATACGCCCCGCATATACTTCATTTTTCACGTAATCCATAATGATTATACCGGCTTTTAATTCTGTGTCCTGATAATAAATTTCAGCTTCATTGTACAGGTAAATTTTTTGATCCTTCTGACTTAATTTAACATAATCCTTGGCCTTATATTTAATCTTATCAGTTAAAAAACCCTCTTTTCCATTAATAGAATCTGTCGGTATGGAATCTGTCAAAACGGTATCTAATTCTATGGGAACAGGCATAAGAGGCGCCTGGATCGAGTCTCCCACAGCTTTAATAGGTAAAGGCCTCACCAAATCTTCCTGTGCAGAGAGCTTAATAACGCTAGTGATAAGCAGGAAAAAGAAAAGTAGAGAATGTTTGTTTGATAGCAAAGCGATAAATCCTATTTTTGTAACGGTAAGGCTTCGTTTTTGGTAGTCAAACTTACATATATTTTTTGGTCTGCCTGTAGCACATTACAATAAATTTAACCATAGTAAAAGCTATTAAAATCGTTTTGGCAGGCGAAAAAAGATAATTGTGATTTTGATTATCAAAAGGAATAAATCTTAAAGTATTTGAAATTAAGAAAAGATTTAAAACCATTACAATTGTTTCATTTTCTCTAAAATATAACTCTAAACAAATGAATTTGAATAAGTTTTTTTTCATTCCCCTGACAATAACGTTTTTCTTGCTGTGCTCTTATAATGAAAGTGATATAGTTGCGCAAGCTAATCAATTTATTGTTGTACTGGATGCGGGCCATGGTGGTCATGATCCGGGCAATTTGGGCAACGGCTACATGGAAAAAAATATAGCATTGAGTATTGTATTGAATGTTGGAAAGAAATT
>JABDPH010000253.1 GCA_013042925.1 Eudoraea sp. | reverse complement strand
CAATACGTCTGTCTTCACCAAAGAACATATCAAATAACACTGGATATGACAATCAGCCTTCTTTCTATAATGATAATTTGGTGGTTTTCGCTTCCACCCGGAATGAACAAACCGATATCGCGGGTTTTGCCATAAACAGGTCTAGTGTGTCATGGATTACGGATACCCCAAATGGCAGCGAATATTCACCCCTAAAGATCCCTGGAAAGAAAAGTGTTTCAGCCATTCGTTTAGACACAGATGGCACACAACGACTTTACGCATATGACCTGGAATCTGGCACCCCAAAATTACTTTTAAAGGATTTGAAAGTTGGCTATCACGTCTGGTTCAACAATGAGATAATAGTTTCTTCCGTATTGGTAGAAAACAGAATGGATTTGTTTGTTTCAAATCTTAAAAAGCACTCCAATTACAAAATCTATAAAAATGTAGGGCGGTCATTTCACAAAATCCCGAATTCGAAGCGCATTAGTTTTATAGGCAAGCAATCTTCTACCCCGGAGTTGCTATCATTAGATCCTCTTTCGGGCGAAATTGAAAAAATAATAGAACTACCCGAAGGAGTCCAGGATGTCTGCTGGATGATTAACGGAACAGTGCTGGCTGGCCATAAGAACAGCATACTGAAATTTACACCCGGGACAGATACCCAATGGCATGTATTATTTGAAATATCTCCCACAATTCTAACAAACATAACCAGATTAGCAACCAATAGTATTTCTACCAAGTTGGCGATCGTAGGTGAAGTGTCAATTACGGATTAATCAGCACAGGTATTGATTTAGCATAAAACAGCTAAAGTTTAAGCCTTTGCAAGGGTGTTTCTGGGTACATAGCTAAACCAATAAGGTTAGAATCCTTACGAGTCGCAAACAGTTCATTTGCCACTTCAACTAGTAATTTTACACATCATTTTGCCTCACATTTGTTGGCGTCATTATCATACGATATATTAGGTGCTCTAAAAGTTGGTATTTACTTTGGGAACCAGGAATTTTTTGTGGACTTTTAGGTCGAAATTGCTATTTACACACAGCCTGGTTTAAAAAAAATATAAAATACATTATTATGAAAAAATTATTGACCCTTGTGTTTTGCCTGCTAGTACAGCAGTTGTTTTCGCAATCGAGCGATGACATCTACAAAATCATAAATTCTGTTTCTGCTGAGGAGATCAAAGCAGATGTGACAACCTTGACCAACTTTGGAACCAGACATACCCTTAGCGATACGCTTTCTGATACGCGTGGAATAGGTGCAGCCCGGCGCTGGATTAAAAGTGACTTTGAGCAAATTTCTTCCGATTGTGGAAATTGCCTGGACGTTTTCTACCAAAAAGAACTTGTAAAAAAGGGGGATAACCAACGAATTGTAAAAGATGTTTGGATCGTTAACGTAGTTGCGATACAGAAAGGGACCAAATATCCGAACCGGTACATAATAATGAGTGGGGATATAGACTCAAGGGTGAGTAACCCTACCAATTTTACTTCCGATTCACCAGGAGCCAATGACAATGCCAGTGGCATGGCAGGAACTATGGAGGCTGCCAGAATTCTTTCGAACTACACCTTCGACAATAGTATTATCTATGTTGGACTCTCAGGGGAAGAACAAGGGTTGTATGGCGGTAAATCCTTAGCGGCCCATGCGAAGGAAAAAGGCTGGGAAATAATTGGTATTCTGAATAATGACATGATTGGCAATATACGAGGTGTGGATGGGGTTGTTAGCAATCGGGATTTTCGTATTTTTTCAGAGCCCGTACCACCAACAGAAACAGAACAGCAAAGAAGGGCAAGGCGTTTCTACGGGGGTGAGGTAGATGGTATCTCACGACAGCTTGCACGCTATGTACATAAAACTACGAAAGCCTATATGCCCGAAATGAATCCAATGATGATTTATCGTCTCGATCGTTTTGGACGAGGCGGCCATCACCGTCCTTTTAATGATGCCGGATATCCTGGTATCAGGATTATGGAAGCGCATGAGAATTACACACAACAACATCAGGACATACGAGTTGAAAATGGCATTAATTATGGGGATGTACTAGAGCATGTTAATTTTGAATATGCAAAAAAACTAACAGCTGTTAATGCCATTAACCTTGCCTCTCTTGCCTGGGCACCTCCTGCACCTAAAGAGGTGAAAATTGGTGGAATAGTAGAACCATCAGCAAAGTTTAAATGGAGTAAAGTAGCTGGCGCTGTTGGTTATAAAATCTACTGGCGAGATACCACCTCCCCTACCTGGGATCACAGCAGATTTGTTGGAGATGTGGATGAGTTCATATTAAATGGCATTGTTATAGATAACTATTTCTTTGGCGTAGCCTCTGTAAGTGCGGAAGGATTTGAGAGTCCGGTAGTATTCCCGAATGGTATTTTTAGAGAATAAGAGTCCTGCATGAGTAAAAAAAGGATCCCTTTTAAATTCATTACTATTCTTTTCCTGGGAATACTTGGTTCTTGCGGAGAGCGTACCGAGCCTGAATCTATCGATACGAACGCTTTGTTTTTACCAGACTTAAATAGTTTGTTTAAAAATTACGAGATCGTTGAGCGAAATAAACAGTATAGCGCTTTTGCCAATGAAGTCGTAGGGGCCAATAGGGATCTGAAATCTTCTGAATTATATTTAGAAGCGGCTTCCTTATATCATCAGGCCGGTAAATTAGATTCCGTAGTACCGCTGCTGCACAAGGCTATTGATAAAGGCTTGGCGAATCCTGCCATTCTCAAAAAATTCCCTGAACTCAAATATCATGAATCTGAGCTTCTTACCAAGCTAACCAAACGACTCGATTCTATTTCAAAAAAACTACGTGAGATTTCACATTTTTCATTGGAAATGGGGCCATGAATAGCTTTTGGCCTTATTTTGAGAAGGCGAAAACCAATCCCAAAAAAGCGAAACAATTCTTCAAAGAATATATTTTTAAAGGACCTAGAGAAATAAGAGATTACTACGCCGTACGCTATTACAGTTTGGAAAACATGTATGGGCAAATGATCAATGCTTCCCCTAAATATTATAGTTATCTGCAGAAACAGTTTAACCAGGATAGCACCTTAGCCCTTAAAAACACTACTACAAAATGGATGAAAAAATTTAATACGATGTATCCAGAGGCAGTGTTTCCAAAAGTTTATATAGTCCCGGGCATGTTGAATTCTGGTGGCACGGTCACAGAAATGGGACTTTTTATTGGTGGAGATATGTATGGAAGATCAGAAAAAATGCCGTTGGAAGAATTAAGCGAATGGCAGAAAGATGCTATCATGGATGTATCTGCATTACCCGGACTCATAATGCACGAATTAATGCATTTTCAACAAAATTACGAGGATGCCGAACATGAGAACATGGTTATTTATAAACTTATTGAAGAAGGGGTATGCGATTTTGTTGTTGAACTAACTTCCGGAATCCCATTGCAAAATGAACAGTTGAGTTTCCTCAATGATCCTTTGAATTTCGAAAAAATAGCCAATGAGCTGCGAGAAGAACTTTTTACAGAAGATCTTTCCAAGTGGATGTACAATGGGGGTTCTATTGAAGACAGACCGGCCGATTTGGGCTATGCCATCGGGTACATGATTTCAAAATCTTATTACCAAAATGCGAACGACCCGCAAGAGGCCCTTTTCCAACTACTTAATACCAAAAGCATGATCACCATCCTGAAAGAAAGTGATTATGCGTATCTTTTGGACCAGAAATTAGATAGCTGAAAATGAACAAAAAAATATTCGTAATTCTTGCCTTTTGTCTTACCGGAACTATACAAGGGCAAAATATGACCTTTACCGAACAAGACACTTTAAGAGGTAGCATAACCCCCGAAAGGGCTTGGTGGGATTTGGTCTATTACCATCTTGACGTTTCTGTAGACCCGGAAAACAAATTTATTGAAGGGAGTAATACCATTAGATATAAAGTTCTGGATGAAAACAAACGACTTCAGATTGATTTACAAAACCCGTTAAAGATCCATAGAATAACCCAGGATGGGCAGGAAGTCTCTTTTGAAACTAAAGGAAATGCGCACTTTGTAACCCTCATTAAGGAGCAAAAAATAGACGATCTTAATGAATTATTGATAGAATATTCAGGAAACCCCAAGGAAGCAGAGAGAGCACCATGGGATGGAGGTTTCTCATGGAAAAAAGATATGAATGGCAACCATTTCGTTGCCACATCGTGCCAGGGATTGGGAGCTAGCGTATGGTGGCCAAACAAAGACCATATGTACGATGAGGTAGATAGCATGGCCATATCGGTAACCATTCCGAAGAATCTTGTTGCTGTGGCCAATGGGATACTAAAAAACGTAACTGAACATAAAGACACTAAGACCTTTGAATGGTATGTAAACAATCCGATCAACAACTATGGCGTAAATGTCAATATTGCTGACTATGTCAACTTTGGAGAAGTTTATAATGGGGAAAAAGGCGAACTGTCACTAAATTATTATGTGCTCAGGGATAATTTGGAGAAAGCTAAGGACCAATTTAAACAAGTGCCTTTAATGATGGAGGCATTTGAACACTGGTTTGGTCCCTACCCCTTTTATGAAGACAGTTTTAAACTGGTGGAGGTGCCTTATTTAGGAATGGAGCATCAGAGTTCCGTAACCTATGGGAATCAATATGTAAATGGCTACTTAGGTCGAGACTTATCTGGAAGTGGATGGGGAACAACCTTCGATTTCATAATTATACATGAGGCAGGTCATGAGTGGTTCGCGAATAATATCACCTATAAAGACATCGCCGATATGTGGATTCACGAAGGGTTTACGGCCTATTCCGAAAACTTGTATTTAGATTATCATAATGGCAAAAGAGCTTCCTCAGAATACGTGTTGGGAACGCGTTCAAGAATTAGCAATGATAAACCAATTATAGGACCATACGGGGTAAATAAAGAAGGATCCGGAGATATGTATTACAAAGGATCTAATATGCTTCATACGCTACGTCAACTCTTAGAAGACGATGAAAAATGGCGCGGTATTTTGCGAGGATTGAACAAAGAATTCTATCATCAGACAGTTACCACACAACAAATAGAGGAGTACTTAAGTACCGAAACCGGGATAGATCTTACTGCTTTTTTTAATCAATACTTACGTTCGACAATGATTCCGCTACTGGAGTATAAAATAGATGGAGATTCCATTACCTACCGATATACCAATGTGGTGCAAGATTTTGATATGCCGGTACGGATCTTTATTGGAGAAAAAGAACAGTGGCTTTTTCCTAGTACAACATGGAAAACAGATGCATTGGTTAATGCCAACGCACTTAAATTCGATAAAAATATTTATATAAATACCTCCAGAAAATAGCATCTAGTACTTTCCAATTAAATAGTACCTTTGCTTTTCATCCTTGAAGATAACAAAGCCAGCGTGTTCTCGTTCTTTGTATAATTTTTAGGATACGTAGCGTAGAATCATGTCTAAACTACCTAATGAATATCAATTTATTGATCTCTCAGATTATGGCAGACCTGTGGCAAAAATAATTGCTAACTACCTTAAAAATACTACCATAACGCCCATTCATGTAACTTTAAGTTTTGTCCTATGCGGTATCTTCGCCATAGTTTGCATTCTTTATAACTATTTCTGGGCAACGGCAATTTTGTTGATCATGAAATCTATTTTGGATGCTGCCGATGGGGAATTAGCCCGTTTAAATGAGCGCCCCTCTTATACAGGACGTTACCTGGATTCTGTGTCAGATATTGTACTGAACATATTGATCTTAGTTGCGATCTGGTATATCTCCGATGGCTCATTCATATATACAATTCTTGCGTTAATTGGACTTCAGTTGCAGGGAACACTCTACAACTATTACTATGTGATTTTAAGAAACAAGTTTAATGGGGATACTACGAGCCGGATATTTGAAAAAGATATACCAACAGCCTTGAAAGGAGAAAAACAGCAACATGTTACCATCCTATTTAAATTGTATCGGTTATTTTATGGGATCTTTGATTATATAATATACCAGTTAGATAGCACCGCAAAAGATAGTAAGTACCTTCCAAAATGGTTCATGACTGCGGTATCTACGTTTGGACTGGGATTTCAATTACTACTAATAAGCCTTATGCTTGTTTTAAACCTGAAGGAATACATCATTCCCTTTTTTATTATATACTCCGCCTTCATTTTTGTTTTTATTGGTATTCGAAGGTTCATTAATCGCTAATTCTTTTTACCTTTCATAACATAAGGCATGCGATAGTAATGGCATGCTATTCTTAACTCTTACTAAGCCACAATAGCATGAAAAAAGGATTCCTTTTAATTTTTCTACTCGTTTTTATTTGCTGCAATGAGTCACAGGATAAACCCAGTAAATCCGGAACACTCATTACAGATGTTTCAATAATAGATGTTACAACTGGCACGGTGCTAGAAAACCAGTTCATAGCTATTGATTCGGGTAAAATAAAACGTATTTCATCATCGGTTGAAAATAAAGAACTCTACAACCTCATCATTGATGGCAAAGGTAAATTTGCTCTGCCAGGCCTGGCAGAAATGCATGCACATATACCCTCGCCCCCTATTTCAAAAGAACAACTAGAACAAACATTGTTTTTATACCTGTCTAATGGAATAACTACTATCCGGGGAATGCTGGGCCATCCTTCCCATCTCGAATTAAGAAAACAGGTGGAGCGCGGAGAAGTGCTTAGCCCAAGAATTTTCACTTCAAGTCCATCATTAAATGGGAATACAGTAAAAACGCCAGAAGAAGCAAAAGATAAAGTAACCTCCTATCAGAAAGATGGATATGATTTTCTCAAAATACACCCGGGTATTCAACGTCCTGTTTTTGAGCAAGTGATCCAAACAGCGAATGAGGTAGGAATCCCTTATGCCGGCCATGTTCCTGTAGATGTGGGAATTAAACTTGCGCTAGAAAGCAATTATGCCACTGTAGATCATGTAGATGGTTTCCTGGAAGGACTTGTCCCAACATCGCAGAATGTTAATCCAAACAACAATGGTTTCTTTGGATATAATTTTGCTGGGGTGGTAGATACAACTCAGATAGCGGCATTGGTGCAGTTATCCAAAGAGCATAAGGTGTGGATAGTGCCAACACAAAGTTTGTTCGAACGCTGGTTTGCTCCCATCTCTGCTGAGGAACTTATTCTGCAACCAGAAATGAAGTATATGCATGTTACTACGCTAATGAATTGGAAGATTCGAAAAGATCAATCCACGGGCAATGCCACAAATTTTGACAAGGAACAGTGGCAAAAATTTATTACCATCCGCCGACAGTTAATCAAAGCCTTGCAAAAAGACGGGTACGGTATGCTATTAGGTTCAGATGCTCCCCAGCTTTTTAACGTCCCCGGTTTTTCTATCCATCATGAAATGGCAGGAATGTTGCGTGCTGGCATGACTCCACTAGAAATTTTACAAGCCGGAACTATTAATCCGGCGGTATTCTTTGATAAGGAAGATAGTTTTGGACAAATCAAAGAAGGCTTAGAAGCTGATCTTTTGCTAGTTAATGCAAACCCTATAGATGATATTGAAGCTCTAAAGAAATTAACAGGGGTAATGATACAGGGAAAATGGCTCGATAAAAAAACCATAGACAAAAAACTAAAGGTTATAGCAGCCTATGCTCAAAATCAATAATAAAAAGTAATACTCATGAATAGGAAAGACTTTATTAGAAATACTGCATTATTAACAGCAGGTGGCTATTTTCTTCCCAACGCATCCTTCGGTAATTTTAGTTCTTCTGATAAACGCCTGAAAAAAGTGGGGATTCAATTATTTTCCATTGCTCAAATGTTAGAAAAAGACTTTGTAGGAACTATCTCCATGTTGGCAACCATGGGGTACAAAGAAATTGAAATGTTTGGTCCATACCCTTACAGTTCAGAAGCTGCTAAAAATAGCTGGCAGAGTATAACCCCAATGTTAGGATTTTCGGGCAGTGGCTATTTCGGGTTAAAGGAAAAAGAGGTGAAAGCTATCTTTAAGGATCATGACCTCAAAATTCCCGCTATTCATACGGATCTTCTTACCCTGGAAAATCATATGGATCGTTTAAGCAAAGCAGCAGAAACACTAGATTTTGAATATGTAATTCTCCCTGCAATTCCAGAAGAAAGAAGACAGACACTAGATGATTACAAAAAAATAGCATATACCTTTAATACCATAGGCAAAGCTGCAAAAGAAGCAGGCTTAAAGTTTGCGTATCACAACCATGGGTATGGCTTGCAAGAGTTAGAAGGTGTAATTCCAATGCAACACATTATAGAACATACCGACCCAAAATATGTTTTCTTCGAAATGGACGTCGTTTGGACACTTGCCGGGAAAGCAAATCCTATCCATTATCTCAATAAGTACTCGGATCGTTATAAGCTAATGCATGTTAAGGACATGAAGACGATCAAAACCTTCAAAGGAGATGGTAGTTCCCCTATAGAGTGGATGGAAATTTTTCCACAAATTACCACCTTAGGAAAGGGAGCTGTTTCTCTAGATGCCATAATTGCTGCAGCAACCAGCAATGGTGTAAAACATTTCTTCATTGAATATGAAAGAGCTCCAAATCCGGAAGTAACATTCAAAGAAAGCCTGGATTATTTAACTTCATTGCGTTTTTAAACAATTAGTGCATGAAACATTCTCATTTTAAAGCTATTAGTAAACTAGTCTTTTTAGTACTGTTTCCTTCCATTAGCTTATCACAGTATCTTTTAGTTCCAGACCACGTTTTTGATGGGCAAACCATGCACCAAAATTGGGTGGTGCTGGTGGAAGGAAATAAAATAACGTTTGCAGGTTCGCCAGGCCAACTTGTAAAGCCTGCCAGTACCGAAGAAATTAGAATGGAGGGTACAACCCTTCTACCCGGAATCATTGAAGGCCATTCACATTTATTGCTACATCCCTATAATGAAACCTCCT
>JABDPH010000251.1 GCA_013042925.1 Eudoraea sp. | reverse complement strand
TATAAGGGGATTAACACTATTTGCACTCATGTTGGAGAATTAAAAGATAAAGAGTACAAAGGGGCTGTTTCTCCGTTATATATGAGCACCTCCTATGCTTTTGAAGATGTTGATGTAAAAAGGTATCCGAGGTATTTTAACACCCCCAATCAAAAGGCATTGTCTCAAAAAATAGCAGCTCTGGAACATGCGGAGGAGGCTATGATATTTGGCAGTGGAATGGCGGCGGTAAGTACTGCGCTTTTTGCTTTTTTAAAGGCTGGTGATCATGTCGTACTTCAAAATATGTTATATGGAGGAACCCGGAATTTAGTTACAAAGCAATTTGAAAATTTTGGGATATCATATTCATTTACCGAAGGTTTGAAATCATCAGATTTTGAAGCAAAAATTAATAAGAACACAAAGGTTATTTATATTGAAACCCCGTCGAATCCTTTATTGACGATCACCGATCTTACGGCAGTCGCAGACATTGCGAAAAAGCACAACCTGGTCTCCATGATCGACAATACTTTTGCCAGTCCGGTAAATCAAAACCCTATTGATTTTGGTATTGACGTGGTTATTCATAGTGCCACAAAATACATGGGTGGACATTCAGATATTTGTGCCGGTGCTGTTGCTTCATCCAAGGCAAATATGGAGCGGATATTCCAGTTGGCGATAAATCTAGGAGGCAGTCTTAGTGATTATACAGTTTGGTTGTTGGAACGAAGTATAAAGACCATGGGTATCCGGGTTAAATGTCAAAATGAAAATGCCATGAGGCTTGCGGAATATTTGGATTCAAATGAAAATGTTAAACAGGTTAATTACCCCGGCCTGACTTCCCATCCCGATCATGCTTTGGCCAAATCCCAAATGCGTGGATTTGGGGGGATGCTATCCTTTGAACTTAAGGATTCAATTGATGCTACAAAATTTCGAAAGGCACTTAAACTTATTAAATCCTCCATGAGCCTTGCAGGGGTTGAAAGTACGGTCCTATCACCAACTCAGACTTCACATGCGTTGCTGTCTGAAGAAGATCGGATGAAGCAGGGAATTGCAGATGGATTAATACGCTTTTCCATAGGTATAGAAGAACCTGAAGATCTCATACAAGATATTGAACAGGCTTTGGAACAGCTAAAAGCCAAACAACCTACACTAAATAGTCAATAAAATACCATAAAAAGACCAAATGAAGTTAGATATATTAGTTTTTGGAGCTCATCCTGATGACGCTGAATTAGGAGCAGGAGCAACTATTGCCAAAGCCACTGCAAATGGCAAAAAAGTGGGGATTATTGATTTAACCAGGGGCGAATTAGGTACCCGGGGAACTCCGGAAATAAGGGATAAGGAGGCGGAAAAAGCAGCAAAAATATTAGGGATATCTGTAAGGGAAAACCTGGAATTTGCCGATGGGTTTTTCACAAATGATAAAGACCATCAGCAGGCTGTTATTGAGTTAGTCCGAAAATATCAACCAGATATAGTTTTGTGCAATGCAATAGAAGACAGGCATATTGATCATGCAAAAGGCAGTAAATTGGTTAGTGATGCTTGTTTTTTAAGTGGGTTGCTAAAAGTAGACTCCAAGTTACCCGGTGATGATCAATGGCAGTTACCCTGGAGACCAAAACAAGTTTATCACTACATTCAATGGAAAAACCTGGAACCCGATTTTGTTGTTGATGTAACCGGACATTTAGATAAAAAAATGGAAGCTATATCTGCTTATGCTTCACAATTTTATGACCCGGACAGCAAAGAACCCGATACTCCAATAAGCAGTAAAAATTTTACGGATAGTATTGCCTACAGGGCAAGGGACTTAGGACGTTTAGTTGGGGTTGAATACGCTGAAGGTTTTACAGCGGAACGCCATATTGGAGTTAAAAATCTCTGGGATATTTTTTAAACTGCCTGGCCATAACTTTTCTCCCTTTTGGGAAGCGTGAAGAAGAAACAACTCCCTTTACGCAGAGTACTTTCTACCCAAATACTGCCGCCGTTCTTCTCAACCATTTCTTTGCAGAGGGATAGTCCAAGACCTGTACCTTTTTCGTTATTGGTACCATAGGTAGTTATATTGGAATTCTTTTCAAACAAATTCTTAACAGTAATTTTGTCCATTCCAACACCTGTATCCCTTATAGAAACCTCCCATAATTTGTCGCGCTCACGAGCCGATATTGTTATCATCCCGTTTTGTGGAGTAAACTTAAGCGCATTGCTGATAAGATTCCTGACAACAATATCAATTTGATTGCTATCAGACCATGTAAGTGTATTCTCAGCAAGCTCGCTAACAATTTTTATAGATTTCTTTTTGGCAATTTCAGATAGTAAATTAATATTTTCAGAAACCAGTGATTCCAAAGCCATTATCGAAGGCTTGGTTATTGCACCATTCATCTGTGTATGACCCCAGCTAAGAAGATTATTTAAAGTGAACGAAATATGATCAACATCCTCCCTTAATTTAGGAACAAATTCTATAAATTCCTCAGTCTCCATATCACCGTCAGAATAAAGCCTCAATAGTTCTTGCAACGCGCCTACCGGACCTCGAAGGTCATGTCCAATAATAGAGAATAGTTTAGTTTTTGTTTCATTACTGGCCTCCAATTCGGTTTCCCGTTTTTCCAGTGCTTCTTTTTTAAGTTCTAACTCTTTATTAAGTCGTTTCTGTATTTTCTCTGCCCGATATACCAAAATTGTAATTATCATAAAAACAATTAATATGGCCATGGCCGCCGTTATATATCGCTGTTGCTTTGCCAATGCTTTGTCATTTTCTTCTATGAGCAACTGTTTTTGCTGATCATATTCCGACTTTGTTTTAAGCATTGTTAAACTCTTCTTATTTTCATTTCTGGATAAGGTATCAGAAAGTTTTTGGTAGAGTTCGTGAAAATTTAAAGCCTTGGCGTAATTCCGTTTGTTTTTATTTATGCTATAGAGTACATATGCACATTTTTGAGTTCCTTCCATGAACCCAATTCTGTCTGATATGTCGTAGGCTTTTAGCGCAAAATTTTCTGAAATACTATCTTTGCCTTGTCCCAAATATGCTTCAGCCATTCCGTTGAAGAGGTCAATTTTACCTCGGTCGTCATCCAGATCTTTATGTAGTAATTCGCTCTGGTTATACCAATAAAGTGCCCATTTGTACTTATTTTCTTTTAAATATATCTTGCCTTTTATTTCATAGGTAAATGCCAACCAATCTAAAATTTTATGTTTTTCAAAAATGGCAAGACTTTTATTAATATTAAACATGGCGTAATCCAGTTTACCCATATCTGCATAGGTTGAAGCTAAATTTCCCAAGGTTTCTGCTATGATTACCTCATCGCCCAGTTCCCCGTTTATTTTCTTTACTTTTTTATAGAAATCAAGTGATTGATCAAAATCTTTTTGAGAGGCATATAAGTTGGCGATGTTTTCATTCATTATGGACAACATATTCTTATTGCCAACTTCTTTTGCAATTTCTATAGCTTCAAGGTATCCGGTCAGAGCATGCGCATAGTCTCCTTTATATGCATTTTCTGAAGCCAGGTTATTCATAATACGGAGAGTCAAATTTTTATTCCCCAATTCCGTGGCAATTTCAAGACTTGCTGTATAATTAAAAATAGCATTATCGGCATCACCTTTATCAGAGTAGTAATCGCCAAGGCGCAGTCGCGCTCTACTTTCGCCTTCTTTGTAGCCTGAATCTTTGCTTAGCTTTAGGGCCTCATTAGAAAGAAGAAAAAGACTATCTGAATTATAGTATCTGAGTTGGTACCCTAAATTGCTCAAAAGGTCAATATAAATGGTGTCTTTTGGAGAAAAGTCTTTTTGGGACCTGAGTATCCTAATGCTGTCTTTGTATTTTTTATGAATTTCCTGCTGTGCAGCAACATTTGCAAAACTGCATATCATTAGCATAGCAATAGCAGTACGCTTAATTACGTCTGTGCAATGTGTCCGGTTGAAGGTCAAATTATAGGGCATAGGTTTACAACCAATTCTAAAAATAAAATTACACTCCGGATACAAAATGGTCTAATTAATGTTGTGAAACGCCATTTTTTGTGTGTTTTATCCACTATTTAGTGCATTTCATCGGGAATTTATAGCATATTCTGGCTTTTAATGCGCTATAGGTCAAAGTAAATTAAAGATCTAATCGATTATAACATGCCAAAAATATCAGGAGTTTCGTTTGAAACAATGAGTAAAAAAAATTACCTTTGCCAGCGCTTACAAATGGTGGTTGTAGCTCAGCTGGTTAGAGCGCTGGATTGTGGTTCCAGAGGTCGCCGGTTCGAACCCGGTCTTCCACCCTTAATTAATTTATAAAGCCCTGTCATTGCTGACAGGGCTTATTATTTGAATTTGCTTTTAGGGTGGAATAGAAACTAAAATTATATGATTAATTCACCCCAATTTTAAAAATTATTTAGAAGGGGTAATATCTGCCTTAATGCGCCCGTCTCTGTTCGCAATTTCCCAGGCTGTATAAAAAATAAGGCGTGCACGGTCTTCAAGCAAGTCATAATTTATTTTATCGGGGGTGTCTCCGGGTCTGTGATAATCCTCATGAGTACCACTAAAATAAAAAATGATAGGGATATTATTTTTTACAAAATTATAGTGGTCGCTCCTGTAATAAAAACGATTGGGATCATTTTCATCGTTATAGGTATAATCGAGTTCCAGCTGTGAATATTTGCTGTTAATCTCTTCAGAAAGCTTATGAAGCTCAGCACTTAATTTATCAGAACCAATAAGATAGACGTAATTCCTATTCTCCTCATGTTTAGGGTCAATACGCCCTATCATATCTATATTGAGGTTGGCAACCGTTTTAGATAATGGGAATATCGGGTCATTATCTGTATAATATTTTGATCCCAGCAAACCTTTTTCTTCACCGGTGACATGAAGGAATACAATAGATCTTTTTGGTCTGTTGCCCGTATCTGCCGCTTGCTTAAAGGCTTCAGCAATTTCCAGCATGGCCACTGTTCCGGAACCATCGTCATCTGCACCATTATTAATGTCACCGTTCTTATTAATTCCAATATGATCCAGATGTGAAGAGATGACTACAAATTCGTCCGGCTTTTCAAAACCACGAATAACGGCCACAACATTTTCAGAAGAAACTGGCTCATTGTTGCTCTTAATTCTAAGAGACATGGACTGCGGAATACTGCCTGAAGTTTGTGTTTCTTTAATGGCAGGAAATATATTTTTAATCATGGTGTCACTTAGAAGAACTAATGCAGCATTTTGCTCCTCAACCTTAATTTCCAATTTTGATTTATCACTCTCTTTTAAATAGTCAAAATATCTCTTGTACCTATCATAATTAGTGGGATCATAATAAAGTACCCCTTTTACTCCTTTACTTCTAGCCAGCTGCAGTCTGGCACCAGGAGCGTCAGATCTGCTGCTCCAAACAGATTTTTTAGAACTACCGGAAATTACATAGGTCCCATCTTCGTTTACCGGCTCCCCGGACTTAATTAAGATTAGTTTACCCGATACATCCAGGCCTTCATAGTCGGAATAAGCTTTATCTTCTATTCCATAGCCTACATAAATAATTTCGTCAAAATTTCCTTCAATTGGTGCAAATGTTAAAAAGTCGGTTCCTAACTCATACTCCGTTTCTCCCGCAATTATTGAGCCCGCGGGTACCTTAGGGAATTCTAGTGGCACTTGCTGAAAATAACTGCCATCCTCTTTGGCTGCAGGGATTTCCATGGCCTCATAATTAGTTTTAAGATAGTCTACCGCCTTTTTTTGTCCTGGCTTGCCTGTTTCTCTTCCCTCAAATTCATCTGAAGCATAGATATATAAATGTTCTTTAAGTTCTTTTTCAGTAATAGTTAGGGCATAGGACCGGGGATCCGCCGTGACTTTTGTATCTGTTGAAACAGCTAGTTCTGAAAGTGTCTTCTGTGAGGAGTTGCAGGCTAATAAAAGCCCAAAGACAATAAATAATATTTTTTTCATAAATGAATTTGCTACGCTTTAGAAAATTTCCCAAAAATAGTGAAAAGAAAATGAATTTATAGTTTGCGATATTTAATCTATGTGAAGATTCTCTGTACCAGAATTGCTATTTTAACCTTCCTAAACTTAACAAAAATATAAAGCTATTATTTTATGTTTTTCCATTAGATCAATAAAAAATATCATTACATTTAAGCTATAAAATGCGACATAAAAATTTCAAATAATTATAAAAATTCAGTTATGAAATTACCTCAATCCAAATATCTATTTTTTACAGTCTCTTTTTTATTGGGAGCTGTATTTAATGCTCATTCACAGGAACAGTCTCTTGGAGCTATGGTCTCTAAAAAAGTGGGCTTGTACGTTTTTCCTGCCAAGGACCAAAGCGCAACGCAACAGGCAGAAGATGAATCTTATTGTTATAAGTGGGGTGTACAGCAAAGTGGCATAGATCCTTTAAATCCTCCACAGGTACAAGCACAACAAGTAGATATGGGACCCGATGGCGCTGCGGTTGGTGGAGCTGCAAGAGGAGCATTGGCAGGGGTAGCTATAGGTGCAATTGCCGGGGATGCAGGTAAAGGAGCCGCTATTGGAGCTGTGGCAGGAGGCTTGGGAGGTCGCAGAGCAAGCAAGGTAGGCAGATCACAACAACAGCAGGCAAACAATCAGGCGGCCGTGCAGGCCGAAGCTGATATGATGAATAGCTTTAAAAAAGCCTATAGTGCATGCCTTCAGGGTAAAGGCTACACTGTAAACTAAAAACCAATTCTCTAAATAATAAATCAAATATTATGAAGATCAATTCATTAAAATACTATTTCAATACACTCTTTTTGTTTTTATCAATGGCTTTTTCCTTCGGACAAAATTTAGAAGATAATCTGAATTTATTGTTAGTACGGGAAGATAAAGTTTCTCCTGAATTGGCTGATGAGTATGAAATGTCTCTGGCAGATCTTAAAGATTATCTTACCAATAACCAGATACAGGGATTTAACTATTTTACACATATTAAGGATGACTTCCAATTTACGCATATTTTACCCTTAAAAAGTCTGGACGAACTCAACGGAGGAACCCGGGAGGCTTTGATCAAAAAGGTCAATAAACCCGAGATGGAACTTATTATGGATTATTTTGACCTCTCACTAGATTCGTACATTCAATATATTGTTCAGTATCAACCTGACTTATCTTATGTTCCTTCAGCCCAACAATGGGATGAAGGCAATACGTACAGGAAATGGCATTATTATCACTTCTATCCGGGATCAGAGGATAAAGTAGAGGAGATCTTTGC
>JABDPH010000247.1 GCA_013042925.1 Eudoraea sp. | reverse complement strand
GTACAATGTTCTGGCTCTAAAAAAGTTGTAGATATTTCTGAAGAGGAAAAGGAAGTATTTAATCAGCAAGACAAGGACACCATTTCCATCAAAAATGACAGCTTGGAATATGAAATAATTATTCTGGAAATTGGTTTCAACACCTGGCTTCAAAGTATAGCACAACCAAGGGGATATTATACCCAGGAGTTTATGGAAAACAGAAATAGAATTTTTGTTATAAATTGGAATCAGAGAGTTCAACAACCTTTGAAGTATGATCCTAATATTTACCAGTTACAGATTTTCTATGACCCAAATATTGATTATGGATATGAAGTGAACTATCAACTTTATAATTTTTTTATTTATTTTCAACGCAAATACAAACAACGCCTGGGGCCGTTTGCACCCAGAATTAAATGAATATATTTGCAGCGATTTAAATAATTATGGAGAAACTTAAAAAACGCTGGGGTATAGAATCCACTTTTCAGCTCATTATAATTCTTATCGTATTCTCAATAACAGGTTCTGCAGCGGTATATATTGCAAAACCATTTCTTGGATGGATTGGTTTGGAAAGAGGCAACTTTCCTGAAACCTGGTGGAGCGGCTGGGTATACTGGACTCTTAGATTATTGCTGATCTTCCCATTTTACCAAATTCTATTGGTCTTGTTCGGATGGTTTTTTGGACAGTTCAAATTTTTCTGGAACTTTGAAAAAAAAATGTTGGAAAGAATCGGATTGGGTTTTCTATTTAAATAAATTAATCTTTCTTTAACTTTTTGTGATTGCTTTATTTGATTACTTTGCACGGTGATGAAGCATCATAAGAAAATATCATTTTCCATAGTTTCATTAGTGCTAATATTCTTTTTGGCACTTCCTTCAGTTATTCAACTGATGCATGCGTCAGATCATTTAACAATGAACTGCGATAACGCTTTTGAGTCCCATATTCATGTTAAAGAATTAGATTGTGATTTTAGTAAATTTAATTTTTCGCATCACTTTTATTTACCTCTTTTTGAAATACAATTAATCGCTGCGGTTACAATAAAAAATGACTTTTCATTCTATTATAACTTTACTCCTGAATCAGGTTCCCCACTATTTTCGCTAAGAGCTCCGCCTTTGTTTTCATAACTCGATTTACAAGATTTTTTTTAATTCAATTTAAACCAGGTTATGAAATATATATTTTCAATACTTTTTATATCATTTTATTTTAATACTAACGCACAGTGTACTCTTAGAGGGAATATATCTGCAGAAGATTCAAGTAGCCCCTTAGAACAGGTTTCTGTGTATTTGCCCCAAATAGAAAAAGGAAGTGTCACAGGAGACAATGGCGAGTATGCTATGAATAATCTTCCAGTAGGAACCTATAAGATCATAGCTTCCTTTATGGGTTATCAAACATTTTCTTCCGAAATTACCCTTACTGAGGGAATAAATACACTAGATATAGTCCTCTTACCAAGTGCTATAGAAATGGAAGAAGTAATTGTATCTACTCCATTCCATAAATTACAGCGAGAAAATGTAATGAAGGTAGAGCAAGCTAAGGTAGTTGCTTTAAGAAAAATGGGGGCTATAACACTAGCGGATGGAATTACGAACATCCCTGGTGTGGAAAGCGTTTCTACGGGTATAGGCATAGGAAAACCTGTTATCAGAGGTTTGAGCTCAAACAGAGTATTGGTATACTCTCAAAGTATACGTCTGGAGAACCAGCAATTTGGTGATGAGCATGGTCTTGGTATTGGTGCTTCAGGTGTCGAAAGTGTTGAAGTTATCAAAGGCCCTGCATCACTCCTATATGGATCGGATGCCTTAGGCGGAGTTCTTTATTTAAATCCGGAGCAATTCGCCAATATGAACTCGACCGAAGGAAGTGTTAATTTAAATTATTTTACGAATACCCAAGGTATGGATGCCAATGCCGGCTTCAAAACTTCAGGTGAAAGATTTAAATTTCTGGTAAGGGGCTCGTATGCGTCCCATGCAGATTATAAAGGGGGAAATGATATAAGAGTAACGAACTCTCGTTTTAATGAATTTGATATTAAAACAGCCCTCGGATATCAATTCGGAATATTTAAAACAGAGTTACGCTATAACTTAAATAGCTCAGATTTGGGTATTCCGGAAGAAATCGGCATACAGGATTTAGGGCGAACACCTATTACGCCATATCAGGAAATAAACAACCATGTAGTAAGCTCAAAAAGTGATTTGTTTTTTAACAACTCGAGCCTAAGGTTAACCTTGGGTTATATTTTCAATAGTCGAAAAGAGTTTGAGGAGGAGGAAGATACAGAAATTCCATCTGAAGACCTGGCAAATTTAGAACCAGCTCTGGATATGCATCTTTCTACATTTAGTTACAATCTCCAATACAACTTGCCAAGCATTGGCCGCTGGCAAACAATTGCCGGCATTCAAGGGATGAATCAGAAAAATGAAAACTTTGGAGAAGAAGTATTAATTCCCGATGCCATAACCAATGATATTGGCATTTTAGCAACCTCTCATATTCAC
>JABDPH010000242.1 GCA_013042925.1 Eudoraea sp. | reverse complement strand
CCTGCACACAGTTGGAAGTAGACGGAAGTTCTGCAACAGCGGTACGTGAGATCGATGGCGGAAAGGAAAAAGTAAGCACTTCACTTCCACTGATCATCGGCGGACAAAAAGGCCTGGTAGAGGAAAGTGATCTCCGTATTCCAAATATGAGGGGTATAATGATGGCTCGTCAGAAAAAACTAAATGTACTGGAACCAGTAGATGCCAACTTTGGAACTGAAGACATTAAATTTGAAAAACCAGCTGCCAAAGGAGCAGTAAAATTGGTAGATTCAGATAATATTCCCGAATTAATAGATCTGTTGCATAATGAAGCAAAGGTCATCTAATTATCAAATCAGGTTTCGGAGTTGACCGAAATTTTTAACCTAATCATTAAAAGAAAATTATGTCAGTACTTGTTTATACAGAGTCCGATAACGGTAAATTCAAAAAAAATGCATTCGAGGCAGCCTCCTATGCACATAATTTAGCGGAACAATTAGGTACTTCAGTTGCCGCAATAACAATTAACGCTGCGGATGCCGAAGTAATTGGAACTTACGGTGTTTCAAAAATATTAAAAGTCACCAGTGATAAACTTTCCATTTTTAATGCAAAGGCTTATGCAACGGTTATTGCACAAGCTGTGAAAAGTGAAGGAGCCAGTACCATTGTGGTTAGTTCCAGCACTGATACCAAGTATATGGCTGCTATTCTGGCCGGCATCCTAAATGCCGGATATTGCACAAATGTGGTTGCTCCGCCACTAAGCACCAATCCACTGGTTGTAAAAAGAACGGCTTTTAGTAATAAAGGCTTTGCACATACACAATATAAGACTACTACAAATATTATTGGAGTATCTAATAATGCCTACGGAATATTCGAAAACAGCACAAACCCGGAGGTAGAAAACTTTGAACCCAACTTAAATGATGCCGATTTCTCTGTTCAATCATTGGATATCGACAAAGTAGTCGGCAAAGCAACCATAGCCGATGCAGATATTGTAGTATCTGGAGGAAGAGGATTGAAAGGTCCGGAAAATTGGGGTATGATCGAGGAATTGGCAGACGTTCTGGGAGCTGCCACGGCCTGCTCTAAACCGGTTTCAGATATGGGCTGGCGTTCACATAGCGAGCATGTTGGACAAACAGGTAAACCCGTTGCAAGCAATCTTTATATAGCCATTGGTATTTCGGGAGCAATTCAACATCTGGCCGGTATTAATGCTTCTAAAGTAAAAGTAGTAATCAATACGGATCCCGAAGCACCGTTTTTTAAGGCTGCGGATTATGGCATTATAGGGGATGCCTTTGAAGTCGTACCCAAACTCACCGAAAAATTAAAAGAATTTAAGGCCCAAAACGCTTAATTTTTGTTAATTTGTGCCTCTAAAGTACTGTTTAAATATCTAGACAATCCTTATTTAAACGGCACTGAGTGGTATACTTATAAATATGAGCTTAGTAAGGTTAAAAATAAAAGGTATTTCCTATAGCCAGACCCAAAATGGGGCTTATGCCCTTATTTTAAATGAAGTAGATGGTGACAGAAAACTACCTATAGTCATTGGAGCATTCGAAGCACAGTCCATTGCCATTGCTCTGGAAAAAGAAATAAAACCTCCAAGACCCCTCACGCATGATCTTTTTAAGAATTTTTCGGATCGGTTTGACATTGTAGTAAAGCAGGTTATAATCCACAAATTGGTTGATGGAGTCTTTTACTCCAGTATTATTTGTGAGCGTGACAAAATTGAAGAAATAATAGATGCGAGAACAAGTGATGCTATTGCTCTTGCACTTCGCTTTAATGCACCAATTTTTACTTATAAAACTATTCTAGACAAAGCGGGTATCTTCCTGAAATTTTCCTCAAAGGATAAAGAAAAAGGAGAGGGAGACGACAGTATTGTGGTTGATGAAATTTTACAGGAGGGTGAAACCGTAGAAATAGATCCGGGCACAACAACCCCTTACAAGGAATTAAGCCTCGAGGAACTCAACAAGGAATTGGCTAAAGCCGTGGCCAATGAAGATTATGAAAAAGCTGCGAAACTGAGGGATGAAATATCTAAACGCAATTGATAATATAGCATCTCTTCTATGAACCTCAGGTTTTGGTTTCTTTTATTTTTATTAATTTTTTCATTTCCTGCAGAAGCTCAGCTAAACCAGATTACGGATTCTGTTGCCATTTCAATAGATACCACCACCATAAATGATATTGGCACGCAGACTTCTGACATTATAACTCCTAATCAGGGATTCTCATCTAATTCGCTTTGGAGAGGTGCTTTAGGCATGTTTGTGTTAATCCTAATATCCTATATCTTTAGTGCCAACCGAAATAGAATTAATTGGAGAACAGTTGGGATTGGCGTTGGGGGTCAACTAATTCTGGCTATAGGGATCTTAAAGGTTCCCTTTATTCAAACTATTTTCAGAGCCGCCGGACAGTTTTTTGTAAATATTCTTGATTATACCCTTGCCGGAAGTGAATTTTTGCTGGGTAACCTATTAAATGTTGACAATCCAAACATTGGATATGTCTTTGCGTTCCAGATTTTACCTACAATCATTTTCTTTTCTGCACTCACCTCTGTTCTATTTTATTTGGGAATTATCCAAAAGATTGTCAAAGCACTAGCCTGGTTGCTCACCAAAACGTTGGGTATTTCTGGTGCTGAGGGTCTTTCTGTTGCGGGTAATATATTTTTAGGACAAACAGAAGCACCTTTGCTTATAAAGGCATATTTGGAAAAAATGAACCGTTCAGAAATCCTTTTAGTCATGATCGGCGGGATGGCTACTGTTGCCGGAGGAGTTTTGGCGGCTTATATCGGTTTTCTGGGAGGTACGGATCCGTTACTTCGATTAGAATTTGCGCGCCACCTATTGGCAGCATCGGTCATGGCGGCTCCCGGGGCAATTGTAATATCTAAAATTCTCTATCCACAAACTGAGGCAATTAATAAAGAAATACAGATATCTAACGAAAAAATTGGCTCAAATCTACTTGATGCTATTGCCAACGGTACTACTGAAGGATTAAAACTGGCTGTAAATGTGGGTGCTATGTTATTAGTCTTTATTGCCTTTATAGCTATGATTAATGGTATTTTAGGTTGGTTTGGTGACTTTACTTCCTTAAATGAATGGATTTCTTCAAACACCGTTTACGATTCCTTTTCACTTGAAGCAATTCTGGGGGCTGTCTTTGCTCCATTAATGTGGCTCATTGGCGTAAATACAGCAGATATAATGCTTATGGGGCAATTATTAGGAATCAAATTGGCCGCCAGTGAGTTTGTTGGCTATATTCAACTGGCGGAATTAAAAAATGTCCTTAACCCTACCCATTTTTCTTTTAATAAATCTATAATAATGGGTACTTATATGTTATGTGGTTTTGCAAATTTTGCTTCAATAGGCATTCAAATTGGCGGAATAGGCTCCCTGGCCCCAGGTCAGCGAAAAACACTCTCCGAATTTGGTATGCGAGCCGTTTTGGGTGGAACGCTGGCATCTTTGCTATCAGCCACTATTGCAGGGTTGATTTTAGGTTAGGACCCTTTTGAAAAGCTATTAAGAAATTCTGACTGGTTAATAAGTTTTTAAAACTCAAAATCCAATCCAATCTATCTTTCATTAAATTCGTCTTTGAAAGTATATTTTTTTTATGAAACAATACCACGATCTATTAAAGCATGTTCTCGAAACAGGCGCTCAAAAATCAGACAGGACTGGCACAGGAACTTATAGCGTCTTTGGCTACCAAATGCGATTTGACCTAAGTGAAGGATTTCCAATGGTAACCACCAAAAAATTGCATTTAAAATCTATCATTTATGAATTACTTTGGTTTCTAAAAGGTGATACTAACATTAGTTACCTACAGGAAAACGGAGTTAGGATTTGGAACGAATGGGCTGATGAAGATGGTGAATTAGGGCCTGTATATGGCCATCAGTGGCGCAATTGGAATGGTGAGCATATAGACCAGATATCCGATATCATTAAAACATTGAAGGAAAATCCGGATAGCCGCAGAATGCTCGTATCTGCATGGAACCCCAGTGTTCTGCCCGATACTTCAAAATCTTTTTCAGCAAATGTGGCAGATGGAAAAGCGGCATTACCTCCCTGCCATGCGTTTTTCCAGTTTTATGTTTCAGATGGAAAATTATCATGCCAGTTATATCAACGAAGTGCAGATATATTTTTAGGCGTACCATTTAATATTGCCTCATATGCTCTATTTACTATGATGATGGCCCAGGTATGTGGCTATGCTCCCGGAGAATTTATCCATACTTTTGGTGATGCACATATATACAACAACCACCTGGAGCAAATAGAGTTGCAACTAAGCAGAGAACCCAGACCATTGCCAAAAATGGAACTAAATCCAGAAGTCAAGAACATTTTTGATTTTAAATTTGAGGATTTTAAATTGTTGTATTATGATCCGTATCCCCATATTAAAGGTACGGTAGCCGTGTAATAGACTGCACTTTTTATCTCCGCGCATAAATTCCTATATTTAAAGGAAAAATTGTGTTATGCTTCTTACTGAAACACTCTTAGATACATTCTTAAGTACCAGAAAAGAAAGTGAAACCATATGCGCTCCTCTGGAAATTGAGGACTATGTGGTTCAGCCCGTAGAAGACGTTTCCCCACCTAAATGGCATCTCGGACATACGACCTGGTTCTTTGAAGAGTTCTTACTCAAACCATATCTAGTAGACTATGAAATTTTTGATGAAGATTTTTCCTTTGTATTTAACAGCTATTATGAAACTATAGGGAAAAGAGTCATCCGTGCAGACCGGGGCAATCTATCAAGACCTTCCGTGCAAAAAGTATATACCTACAGACAATATGTCACCAACGCTATTAAAATACTTTTAGAGAAAGTACAAGATGAGAAACTGTTGCAATTATTGGAAATTGGTATACACCATGAAAAACAGCATCAGGAACTGCTGGTAACAGATATTAAATACATCTTAGGAAATAATCCGCTTTTACCTGCCTATACAAATTCAATATATGAAAACAGAGAAGAAAGCCATCAGCAGGATTGGATTTCAATGGACGCCGGCATATATGAAATTGGCCACGACCAGGATTCATTTTGTTTTGATAATGAGCAGGGAAGGCATAAGGTTTACTTACAGGCTTACGAAATTTCAAATAAACTTATTACGAATAGCGAATATTTAGAATTCATGAATGATGGCGGTTATAGTTCATTTGAATTGTGGCATGCTGAAGGTTGGGACTGGGTTTGCAAAAACCAGATTTCGTCTCCTCTTTACTGGCATGAAATTGATGGAGAATGGTTTAGCTATACCCTTGAAGGACTACAAAAAATTAATGGAAATACTCCAATTACTCATCTTTCCTATTTTGAGGCCTTTGCTTTTGCACAATGGAAAGGCTATCGCTTGCCAACTGAATTTGAGTGGGAAGCAGCACAGGAATATTTCCCGTGGGGTGACAGATGGGAATGGACGGAAAGTGCCTACCTGCCTTACCCCGGATATCAAAAGGAAGATGGCGCCTTGGGTGAGTATAATGGCAAATTTATGGTAAGTCAGAAAGTACTGCGCGGAGGATCTTTCGCCACGCCGGCTAACCATACTCGCCCTACATACCGTAATTTTTTTCACCCTCACTTAAGATGGCAGTATACCGGATTAAGGTTAGCCAAATAATTCCGACAAAAGCAGCATGCAAGAAAAAACTACTTTAATTTCAACGTCTCAATTCCATAAAGACGTCTATACCGGGCTTACTGATTTTCCTAAACATTTATCTTCAAAATATTTCTATGATGCAAAAGGGGATAAGCTGTTTCAGGAAATAATGGATATGCCGGAATATTATC
>JABDPH010000238.1 GCA_013042925.1 Eudoraea sp. | reverse complement strand
TACTAGTAGGCCAACAACCAATAATCTGCTAAGCTGTTTCATGTTCAAAATTTTAAGTTTAAGTGTTTATTTAGCTGCAAATGTAAGTTGTTAAAAATTATTAACAAAATCAATTTCCTATTTTTTTTAGGGCTTTTGATAAGTAAAAACCTCTATTCAGATAATTTTTAACTCTTTACCAACCTTTATAAATGCATTGATGGCTTTGTCTAAATGCTCAATTTCGTGAGCAGCAGATAATTGCACCCGTATTCTTGCTTTATCTTTAGGGACCACAGGGTAAAAGAAACCAATGACATAGATACCATTATCTAGCAACATATTTGCCATTTTTTGTGATAATTTAGCATCATATAGCATTACAGGCACTATTGCCGAATCCCCATCAATAATATCAAAACCTGCTTTTTGCATGCCTTGTTTAAAATATTTTGTGTTTTTTTCCAGCTTATCTCTCAAAGAAGTATCTGTTTCAAGCATTTCAAATACTTTTATAGAAGCGCCAACTATGGCTGGGGCAAGAGAATTGGAAAATAAATAAGGTCGCGACCGTTGTCTTAACATATCAATTATCTCTTTCTTACCCGTAGTATAACCACCCATGGCCCCACCTAACGCCTTTCCTAATGTCCCTGTAATTATATCTATCCTGTTCATGACACCCTTTTCTTCCAAAGTGCCTCTTCCGGTTTCACCTATAAACCCGGTGGCATGGCATTCATCTATCATCACCATGGCATCATATTTATCTGCCAGATCACATATTTTATCCAATGGGGCCAATAATCCGTCCATAGAAAATACGCCATCGGTAACAATTATTTTAAAACGGGCATTGTCTTTATTAGCTTCAATTAATTTTGTCTCCAGATCAACCATATCACTATTGGCATATCTATATCGCTTGGCCTTACACAGTCTTACACCATCAATTATAGAGGCATGATTTAGAGCATCAGAAATAATTGCATCTTCAGCCGAGAATAAAGGTTCAAATACTCCACCATTGGCATCAAAAGCTGCCGCATATAATATGGTGTCTTCAGTTCCATAAAATTTTGCAATTCTATGTTCCAATTCCTTATGAATATCCTGTGTGCCGCAAATAAAACGAACAGACGACATACCAAAGCCATGAGTATCCAGGGTTTCTTTAGCAGCTTTTATTACTTCGGGATGAGCAGATAAGCCTAAATAATTGTTTGCGCAAAAATTAATCACCTCCTGTCCGCCAGAGACTTTAATCACAGCGTCCTGCTTTGAAGTAATTATACGTTCTTCTTTGTAGAGACCAGCTTCTTTTATGCTCCTTAGTTCTTCTTGTAAATATTCTTTAATTTTTCCGTACATAGTTAGTTAATGAATTCTGGTGTAATTTTTTTATCAATATAAACTATTATCTTATTTTCAACTAAATATCCCATGGTTTTCAGCGCATCGGCGTAGGTGTATAATTGTTCGTAATATTTTTGTGCTTTTTTACCAGTTTTATAATCAATTATTGTTACTCTCTTCTTGTTAAAGACCATACGATCTGGTCGTAAAATTAGGCCATTTTCGGTTATAATTTCACTTTCATTCTTAACCGTATTCTCTGCTGTATAAAACGACTTTAGTTTAGGATGCAAAATTATTTGAGCCACTATTTCTTTAATTTCAGGACCTTCCTCAGTTTTAAGATCTCCTTTTCTGATCATATGTGTAATTGCCGGTTCAATATCGCTCTCGGTTGTAATAAGTCCCATTATATAATGTATTACATTACCTTTTTTAATTGCTTCCTCTCTTTTACTGTCCCAAAGATTATCTGATTTGGTAACGATATTGAAATTGGCATTATTCTTTTGAGTAGCTATAAAAGGAATATTGGGTTGTGTTTCAGGGACAGGCTGATCTGACTCTTTTTCTTCGGTTGATCCAAAGGAATACCTGGTTTTAGTTTCATCCCAAATTCCCTGAGTTTTTAAAAAATGGATAAATAATCCGGAGTAATTATCCGATCTATATTCGTTCTTAGAATTAAGAAGCATTTCAGTGATTATAACCAGCCTATCCACTGCTCTTGTAAGTGCCACATATAATATATTAAATGCATCCAATTCAAGCCTGTGCTGTTCTTCCTCATAAATTGTTTTGGCTGCTTCCCCATAATGCATTACTTCAGATTTCTTATTTATGAGTACTTCTTTAAATTCTTCAAAATCCTCAACAGGCAACCACAATTTAGGTTCCAGTTCATCATAGATTCTTGTATTGGCAAAAGGGTAAATAACAACTGGAAACTCTAATCCCTTTGCTTTGTGAATGGTCATTATCTGCACTGCATTTAAATTTTCGGGGGCTACAATACTGAGCTTCTCCTTTTTCTTTTCCCAATAGTCTATAAATGAGACGATACTGATATCCTCCCTTTGTTCTAAATCAATGACCTCATCCATAAAGTAAGTAATGTAGGCATCCGAATGCTCAACTAAATTGAATTGTTTTATGGCGTATTCCAGGCCATCAGGCAGAGAACTATACTTTAGCTCGTCAATATTAAAGTTGTAAACGTCTTCCAGAGCAGTAAGCAAATTGTTCAAATACTTTTGAATAAATTGATGTTTCTTTTCTCTGTTTGGAGCAAGAAAATACAGTATCTCATAGCAAATTTCTGAATCCTCCGGTGCATTGATATGCTTTAATAGATTGACAAGAAAGTTGACTTTTGGATTATTCTTTAACAAAAGCGTTTCGGAAGAAATAATAGGAATATTTTGCTCTACAAGAAAATCGGCTAAAACAATACCATGTTTACGTTTTCTTGTAAGAATACAGATATCGGCATAATTAAATTTATCTGTGCGTGCTTTTTTTATTGCATTTAATACCTCTTCACAATATGCTAAATCTGTGTTTTCCTGGGGCATTTTGATAAAATTCAAATCTACCGATCCGCCTAATTTTTCATTAAAACTTTGTTTGTTGCCATCCATAAAAAGTGAATTATACTTTGGACTACCCAGGAATGGGCATGTTGCTGTAAAAAAGGCGTTGTTAAATTTTATTAGTTCCTGCCTGCTTCTATAATTTGTTTCAAGTGATTTAATATGAGGTTCTACTACAAAAGGATTTGCTTCCTTATTAATGAGATTTAAAAATTGTTCGGCTCGCCCACCGCGCCACCTGTAAATAGCTTGTTTAACATCTCCTACCAATAAGAGTGTTCCCATATTACCCTGCTCATCCTGACTTTCCAGGGCATTACTAATCAAAGGAATAAGATTCTTCCATTGCATTTGTGAAGTATCCTGAAATTCATCAATAAAATAATGACGATATTTTTCTCCAAGCCTTTCATAAATATATGGAGCAGGCTGGTTCCGAATTTCTTTCGATATAATCTTATTGAATGAGGATATTGGAATCTGATCCCGTTCTAATTCAATTGTTTTAATTTCTTGCTGGATTGCGTTTAAAACCGTTAGAGGCACTATATTTAAATAGGAATTACTTAAGAAAGCCCTGTCATAAATTCTCTTTTTAATTTCTAAAAAACAGCGGTTCAATTCGGAGACAAATTCCGGACCTGGAGACTCAATCCCGGATTTAAAAATTTTACCTTCCAGTAAATTATTTTCTAACTGATTATTGTAAAGCTTAGTTGGATTAAATTCGCTATCACAAATTTTAGCAAAATGGTTTGGAAGCGTTTTCCTTGGGAATACCTCCAATTCCAAACCTGAATGTGTAATAGTATCCAGAGCTTGTTTTGCAATGTCTATGACTTCACCCTCAATAAGAAGGATCTTTTGTTTAATTAATTTTTTGAGCGCTAAAAAATGCTTAGGACTTTTGTTTTGGAGATGTTCAAGGTGGTAAGATTGGTTTTCTTCAAATGATAATTTACCCATTTTTGTAAGGTCATAGGCAATATCCCAGCTTTTATCGTCCTGAATTTTTTCCAAAGCAAAATCAATCAGCACTTTTGTTAAGACCTTATCCGTCCCGGCTTTATTTATTAGCCGATCAATTCCTTCACCCAATAAAAGGTCTGTGTCCAATACAACTTCAAAATTCTGAGGAATTTTAAGGTCTTTAGCAAAGGTTCTAATTAGCCTGTGCGTGAACTTGTCAATGGTTGAAATATCAAAAAAGGCGTAATTATGAAGGATTTGCCTTAATGTAATATTTGCCCTTTTTTGTAAATGATGGTGTTCAATATTCAGATCTTTGGCCAATAATAAAAATAAGGTGGAAGGCTTTTTTGGATTTTTAGGGTGACTAAATTCAAACAGGCTATCGAGAATGCGACTTTTCATCTCATTAGCGGCCTTATTTGTAAAGGTTATGGCCAGTATTTGATTAAAAACGGTTGAATTTTCTGTGGAAAGTACAATTTTTAAATATTCTTGTACCAGCTTAAAGGTTTTCCCCGACCCGGCTGAAGCGTTGTAGATAATAAATGAGCTGTTCTGCACTTATTTTTTATTGCAAATTACACAATCTTAAAGAGTTCTTAACAAATAATTAGGCCAATATAAATGTTAAATAGAGTAACTTTGATTCACTCTAATTATTAACTTAAAACGTTTAGAAATGGCATTTGAATTACCAAAACTACCCTATGCATATGATGCATTAGAACCTCATATTGACGCAAGAACTATGGAGATACACCATACAAAGCATCACAATGGTTATACTACCAAGCTTAACGCAGCTATTGAAAACACAGATCTCGCAACTAAATCTATAGAAGAGATATTAGAAAATTTAGATATGTCAAATGGCGCCGTCCGGAATAATGGAGGAGGGTATTACAATCATGCCTTATTTTGGGAAATTATGTCTCCGGATGGAGGAGGTGAACCAACAGGAGAACTTGCCGCGGCAATTAATGATGCCTATGGTTCATTTGATGCTTTTAAGGAGACTTTTAGTAATGCGGCAGCGACACAATTTGGTTCTGGCTGGGCCTGGCTTTGTGTACATAAAGGGGGCAAGGTAGAAGTTTGTTCTACACCAAATCAAGATAATTCTTTAATGCCCGGCACGGGATGCGGAGGTCATCCAATATTAGGATTGGATGTTTGGGAACATGCTTATTATTTAAATTATCAAAACAGAAGGCCGGATTACGTTAAAGCTTTTTTCAATATTATCAACTGGGATAAAGTTGCTGAATTATACAGTTCCAATAAGTAAATTACAATTAGACTTTAGTCCAGAAGTTATTTAAAAAAAAACCTCCCTAACTAATTAGGGAGGTTTTTTTTTATTGTATAGAAAAGGGTGGAGAAGCCTCCACCCTTTTCGTCCCAAATCTTACCATAAACTTAACCTACTTATGCTATGGCATTACTAAATTACTGGTATTGTGAGAAATAACAAAGAAATTTTGATAATTTTTAGGCTTTGTACTTATGCTGAAAGCGGAATCGGGAAGAAAAGTTTTTACTATAAAAAGTATAATTAACTGATAATCAGAAATAAAAAAGGCAGGTTTTCACCTGCCTTTTTCCCCAAATCTTACCATGAACTTAACCTACTTATGCTATGGTTATCCAAATGTAAGTGAATAAGAAGCTGTGAAAAAAGGTTTTGGACAAACTCCTTTTTAATTGGATGAAATGCGTACTGGTTAGATATGGTTTGATGTGGAAAAAAGAAATATTAAAGAAATTTGATGTTGGGGGAAAATATACTAAAATAAAAAGGCAGGTTTTCACCTGCCTTTTTCCCCAAATCTTACCATGAACTTAACCTACTTATGCTATGGTTCTTCAAATGTATGCTAATGCTTCGGAGTCGATTAAAATTTTGGCTAAACTTCTTTTTAATTGGTTGAAATACCTTTGTCTGGCTATTATACTATAATAGGTGAAGAAAAGTCGTATTAAATGTGAAGTAAATTAAAATTAGAAGGGATGTCAAATAAAAAAGGTGGAGAAGTCTCCACCTTTTTTGCCCCAAATCTTACCATGAACTTAACCTACTTATGCTATGGCAAGTCTAAAGTAACCGCCTTTCGTTCCCTATGGCTAAAAAGCCGATGAATAGCATAAATTATCGATGAAATGCATAAATTTGTGTATTTCATCGATTAAAATGTTAATATGCCCTTACGTTTTTACCCTCATAAAAGTTTATAAAAGCCCTGTTTACAACTTTATTTCCCCCGGGGGTTGGGTATTCTCCGGTGAAATACCAATCTCCGAGATTCTTTGGGCATGCCTGATGTAAACTTTCTATGGTTTGGTAAATTATTTGTACTTCAGCTTTAATATCTGCAGGACTTAAAAGGGCGCCAATTTTTTTAGATATCTGATCCGCACTAAAAGGTTGATAAAAGTCTTTTACATAATTAATAACATCTTTATCAGGTGTTTGGACTTGATGTATACACTTCTGATAGATTTCATCAACAAGCTGCATAGAATTATGCTCCTTATGTAATTCAAGAGTAGCCTTAAATGCTATAAAATCTTCCAGCTTTGCCATATCAATGCCATAACAATCTGGATAACGAATTTGTGGTGCAGAAGAAACAACAATTATTTTCTTAGGGGATAACCTGTCTAAGATCCTTAATATACTTTTCTTCAAGGTGGTGCCCCGAACAATACTATCATCAATGATTACGAGATTGTCATTTTTGTTTACAGAGCCATAAGAAATGTCATAAACGTGGGCTACAAGGTCATCTCTGCTGCTATCCTGGGTTATAAATGTTCTTAGTTTGGCATCCTTAATGGCTACTTTCTCAATCCTGGGTCTGACATCTAAGATCTTATTTAATTCCTCTCTGGTAATATTCGAACCTAATTTTAGAATTTGTTCTTCTTTTTTCTTATTCAAATAGTTCTGTGCTTCTCTTATCATGCCCAAGTAGGAGGTCTCAGCGGTATTCGGAATATATGAAAAGACCGTATTTTTTATATCTCCGTCAATTGCAGACAATATTTGAGGAAATATCAATTTCCCTAATTCTTTTCGCTCCTGATATATTTCTTTATCGCTACCTCTTGAAAAATATATTCTTTCAAAAGAACAGGCTTTTCTTTCCCTTGGTTCTAATATTTCAGTTGAATTGACCCTTCCATTTTTCTTTATAATTAAGGCGTTGCCGGGTGCGAGTTCCTGTACGTCCTCATATACAACATTAAAAACTGTTTGAATTGCAGCTCTTTCCGAGGCTACTACGACTACCTCATCGTTTTTAAAATAGTAAGCAGGTCTTATACCAGAAGGATCTCTAAGTACAAAAGAGTCTCCATGTCCAAACATACCGGCCATGGTATATCCACCATCCCAATTCTTTGCGGCTTTTTTAAGAATTTTTGAAACTTTTAGTCTTTCGGCAATCAGTCGAGAGGCCTCTATCTTATTATAACCTTCTTTTTTTATTTGCCTGTATAGTTTTGCTACAGCGTCATCAAGAAAATGGCCAATTTTCTCCATTACTGTAACAGTATCTGCCATTTCTTTCGGATGCTGGCCCAATTGTATCAAATTATCGAAGAGCTCATCAACATTAGTCATATTAAAATTACCCGCTACGATAAGATTTCTATGCATCCAGTTATTTTGTCTTAGGAAAGGATGCACACTTTCAATACTGTTCTTTCCAAATGTGCCATATCGCACATGTCCAAGGAGTACCTCTCCTAAATAAGGAATATACCTTTTCTGCAATTCTGTATTGCCTATATATTCCGGATTTTCTTTTAAAGCCGTATTAATACGGTCATTAATCTGAGCAAAAATATCCTGTATTGGCTGTGATTCCACGGAACGAACTCTACTCATATATCGCTCTCCCGGAGACATGTCTAATTTAATGCTGGCAAAACCTGCACCGTCCTGACCGCGGTTATGCTGTTTTTCCATCATTAAATACATTTTGTTTACTCCGTAAAAAATACTGCCGTATTTTTCCTTATAGTAATCTAATGGCTTTAGCAGCCGTATTAAAGATATTCCACATTCGTGTTTAATGGCGTCACTCATTATTAAAATGAATTAAAAAAGCCCCGTGTGAGTCCGAGGCATGTTTTATTATTGTAATTCAATATCAAATTGTGTCAATTCTCTGAATTGACGTAATCTTCTCTCCACTTCTTCTTTTTGCAAATTTGCCATTCTTTCTGTTCCAAAACGCTCAACACAAAATGATGCCAGATTGGATCCATGGATAACGGCATTTCTTAAATTATTAAAGGATACGTTTTCAGTCTCTGACAAATAACCAACAAAACCCCCTGCAAAAGTATCACCAGCGCCGGTAGGATCAAAAACTTCTTCTAAAGGAAGGGCTGGTGCAAAGAAAATATTTTCATTATGGAAAAGTAAAGCGCCATGCTCGCCCTTCTTAATTACCACATATTTTGGGCCCATGCTATGTATTTGAGTTGCAGCTTTTACCAAGGAATATTCATTAGTCAGTTGCCTGGCTTCTTCATCGTTTATAGTAATAATATCTGTATGCCTTATTACCTCCCTTAATTCTTCCGAAGTATGATTCATCCAATAGTTCATAGTATCCAGGACAATTAACTTTGGTTTTTTTTCCATTTGATTGATAACGCTCATTTGGATGCTGGGATGTAAATTCCCTAGCATAACCACATCTGAATTTTTATAGTTTTCAGGCACAATCGGATTAAAATCTGCCAGCACATTCAGTTCTGTGCTGAGCGTGTCCCTTGTGTTGAGATCGTTACGATATTTACCGCTCCAAAAAAAAGTCTTACCTCCTTTTATAATTTCTATAGCGGAAATATCAATATTTTTATCCGACAGAAATTGTAGATGTTCATAGGGCATATCATCCCCAACTACCGAAATAATTGCTGCATCTGTATCAAATTGTGAAGCGGCCAGGCCAATAAATGTTGCGGCTCCACCAAGAATTTTTTCAGTTCTCCCAAAAGGTGTTTCAATAGTATCAAAAGCAACAGTACCAACAATTAAAAGCTTTCCCATAGATGATTTTTTAAATACGGTGCAAATATACGCTTTTGAAAGTCCAAATAATCGTAATTAAAAACTAAAAAATAGGATATTCATTTCCTGCCAAAATCTGCAGGAATTTCACCCCATGCTTTAGTTTCCCATTTAACTATAGGAGTATTATATGAATTGTTATTTAACCATTCAATCGCTCTGCGAATAAGATTAAATAAAGGCCTGTTTTTGTTGTTCTCCAAAAGCTTGGTATTACAGTTTTTTTTTCTCACCCAGCTAATGGCAGTTCGTGAATCTGAATAAATAATTCGATCACTATTTTTTTTCTTCAAATAGGCCAGTCCATGAACTATCGCAAGAAACTCGCCGATATTGTTGGTGCCTTCTATAAATGGCCCTTGTTTAAATAGTCTTTTCCCTGTTTTAGTATCTACCCCCTGGTATTCCATTATTCCCGGATTTCCACTGGACGCTGCAT
>JABDPH010000074.1 GCA_013042925.1 Eudoraea sp. | reverse complement strand
CTTTTGCCTTCTTCTTTTCCTCCCGCTCTTCTAACAATTTTTTTCTTCTTTCTTCATAAGCTTTTTTGCGCTCTTCTCTTATTTTAAGTTGCTCCTCCCTGCGTTCTTCCGCTGTTTTAATTCTTGTTTCTTCCGCCTGCTTTGCCATTGCTTGTCTTTCGAGGAGGGCATCACTTATTTCTTCTTCTTCCGGATCACCTTCAAAGTTTTCTAACTTACTTTTGGCCTTCGCTTTTGCTTTTGGTGCACTTACCTTTCTGGTCCTTGCAATTCCCCTGAGCACCAATTCACTTATGTCGTGCCTTTTTTGGGAGTACAACATTACAACATCCGCCGATTTATCAAAAATAAAATCGTACTTTTTATTTGATCCAATTTTTTGTACTTCATTAAAAACCTGATCTTGTATAGGCTGAATTAATCTTTTCCTTTGGAGAACCAAATCCCCATTAGGTCCAAATCGATTTTGCTGATATTCAATCATTTCCTTTTCGAGAATCTGAATTTCCTCCTCTCGCTCCAGGATCAGTTCATTTGTCAATAAAACTTTTTCTGCCATCAAGTCTTTCTTCATTTGATCCACTTCGCTCTGCTTCTGTTCAACTTCAATTTTCCACCGCTGAACTTTGTTTTCCAATTGTTCGCTGGCATCACGATATTCTTCTACATTTTCAAGAATATACTCCATGTCCACATAACCAATTCTTACACCCCTTTGCGAAAATGTGTTAGACCAAAGCAATAAACCAACAATTACTAAGAGAACTTTTGTCTTCATCATTTAATACGTTTTATTACATAGAAAATATCGTGCCAAAATTACTAATTATTTTAAAATGAGTGGATTAACCTAAAGTATTATTGGAAAAATTGCTTAGTTAGAACTGTTGTCCTATAATAAAGTGCGTTTGCCATCCGCTTGGACCGCTACCTGCAGACTGTGGACGGCTATCTTCATCGAAACCATAACCAAAGTCAATCCCCAATAAACCAAAGGCCGGCATAAATATCCGGACACCCACTCCGGCCGATCGTTTTAAAAGAAACGGATTATATTCCTGAAAATTGTTGAAATTATTCCCTGCCTCTAAAAAAGATAGGGCATAAATAGATGCGGAAGGCTTTAATGTTAATGGATATCGAAGTTCCATCGAATATTTATTAAATACTATTCCACCTTCTTGCTGCCCGGTAAGGGGATCAATTGGTGTAATGGAGTTATTCTCGTATCCTCTTAATTGTATGGTCTCTCTTCCATCTAATGTAAAATTACCTGCAAGACCATCTCCACCCATGAAGAATCGTTCAAAAGGCACCTTACCTAGATCACTGTTATAACTTCCCAGAAAACCAAATTCAACATTAGTACGCAAGACTAATTTACCAACTATACGGGTGTACCAATCTCCTTTAAACTTTATTTTAAAATACTCTAACCATTCAAACCTCTCCTGCTGAATTGTCTCCAGTTCCGTGATTTCGTCCTGTGTCAAAGGACGCTGCTGACTGATTAAACCAAGCTCAGTAGTCCTTTCCTGTAATGCTGCATAGTCCGTATTGCTAAAGAGAGAATAAGGAGGTGTTAGCTTGGCAGTAACTTCAAAAATTGACCCTGATAACGGAAAAATTCTTCCGGGGCCTGCTGAACTCCTGGATAATCCCAAAGTATAGGTGAGTGAATTAGAAGAACCATTACCAAATTGAAAAAGACCGGAATTGTAGTTCTGAAAATTATATAATTGATATCCCAATGCATGAGATATTGTAAAAAAGTCATCTGGCCATTGCAATCTTTTGGCTAGTCCAACAGTTTTCCCTGTTATGGAAAATTGCTGATCTTTATTTACCTGAATCCTTCCTGAATTATCAAAAGATGCCAAGAATTGCTGAGTCCTGGAAAATGACATATTAAACCTTACCGGCTTTTTGCCCCCAAGCCAGGGTTCTGAAAAATTCAGACTATAAACTCTAAAAGTTCTACTGGCTTGCAAACGCAATGCAAATGTTTGCCCATCTCCCATAGGAACAGGTCTATATGCCTTACCATTAAATATATTCTTTATAGAAAAGTTATTAAAAGACAGACCTAAGGTGCCTATAAATCCACCACCTCCATAACCTCCTTGTAATTCTATCTGACTCGATCCGGATTCCACCAGGCTATATTTTAAATCAACGGTCCCGGCATTGGGATCCGGGTTTAAAATATCAGGCTTTATTTGTTCGGCATCGAAAAAACCTAGTTGCCCTAATTCCCGCACACTACGAACAATATTGTCTTTACTGTATTTTTGTCCGGGGCGAGTTCTTAATTCTCTAAATATAACA
>JABDPH010000230.1 GCA_013042925.1 Eudoraea sp. | reverse complement strand
CATAATTTTCGGTAAGCTCAGACATTGCCAATTGTCTAGCTGTATTTCCCCCAACGATCAAACCTGCAACTACCATGGCCAGCGGAGCAGATATGTGCAAGTATTGTGCAACTATAGTCCCGGTCATAACCGTTGCCAATGTTATAATGACTTCTATATCATAATCGTCTATAGACTTCATTAACCTTACTGTGATCCAACCAAGCAGTGCTCCCAATAGTAATCCCCCTCCAACTTCATGAATAAAAAGGGTAAGAACGTTTGCCATGGAAAAATCTCCGGCACTTCCATTTGCAATCCCGAAAATGGTTAGAAAAATTACAACCCCAACCCCATCATTGAAAAGTGATTCCCCTACAATTTTAATTTCCAATTTTTTAGGCACGTTAGCCTTTTTTAGTATGCCCAAAACGGCGATAGGGTCTGTTGGGGATATAAGTGCTCCAAAAAGAAGGCAATTAATAAATTGAACCTCTATCCCTATGCCATGTAGCATATAAAATATAATTGTTCCAACGAGGAAAGTAGAAACAAGAACCCCAAAAGTTGCAAAAATCAGAATGGGCCATCTAAGTTCCCTTAGTTTTTGCAAATCGGTATGAAGTGCACCAGCAAATAGCAAAAAGCTGAGCATAATATCAAGCAGCACAGATCTGAAATCTATATGCGTTATGATATAGCGTTCTGCATTTAACAAGGTATCATCAAAATAACTAAGTGCAAAAACCCCAAGTGTAAATAAAATGGTAATCACAGTAAGCCCAATAGTATTTGGGAGCTTAATGAATCTTACATTTATATAACCAAAGAATGCAGATATAAACACTAATATACTGGCAATAACAAAATAATCCATAGGCTGCTAAGATATTCATTTCCTTACTAAAATGATAGTATTTTGATTTCAAGGCATCGTTAAATGTATGGTAACTGATCGGAATCATTCCAAATTGGAAATCACCATTCTAACTTTGTATTTCAAATAATGTTTAACCTTAAAAAATATATCATGACACTAGTAAAATTTAGAAAAAGGGCAAGACCTTTTGGAAATCTGATCACTTCCGATTTTTTTGACATGGAAAATTTTTTCGAAGACAAATTTTGGAATCGTGGATTAGTAAATGATCGCTTCTGGAATGCAAGAGCTGGTGAACCTGCACTGAATATTATGGAAAAAGAAGACCACTTTGAAATTGAATTAGCAGCACCGGGATTTGCAAAAAAAGACTTCGAGATCACTATTGACGAAGGGTACCTTAATATTTCGGCAAAAAAAGAAATGAAAAAGGAAGAAAAGGAAGACGATTACACAAGAAGAGAGTTTAGTTATAATGCATTTGAAAGATCCTTGCTTTTACCAGAAAATGTTAAAGAAGAGGAAATTAAAGCAAAATACAATGACGGTATTTTAAGCTTTAAATTAGCAAAAAAAGAAGTAGCTGTAAAAGCTAAACCAAAAGTTATTGAGATTAGTTAATTTCTAATTCTTCGCTTAAATGCCCTCTGTTTGCGATCTTAAATTTGTCCATGTAGTAAAAGATCGCACCGGAGGGTATTCTTTTTATATCAATTTAAAAAGTCCCTAACTAAAACATTACAAACCGGTCTTTTGTGGCATTTGTAGATTAGAAGAATTCTCCAAAGCCTTTATTGCCGCCTGATAACCCAAATTAAAAACAGTATCCATATCTTTTATGGAAAATGTTCTATGATTAATCAAATCCTTTGGAGATATTACCAGTGTGCAATCCCCAAATTTAGGGAGAGAATCCTTGGCAGCCCTTATCTGATATGCACGTTCTAAGACATTATAAGATCGTTTTAACTGATCTATTTCTACCTTAAGAAAAGGATTTACGTAAACACCTATAATCTGCTTACAATGGTCTTTGATCAGATCTACCGGAAAATTGTTTAAGGCCCCGCCGTCCACATAATATGAATCAGCTATTTTAACCGGTGTAAAAACTCCCGGAAAAGCAGCAGAGGCCAATATGGGTCTAATAAGCTGTCCTTTTGTAAATACTTTTAAACTACCTCCCAAAATATCAGTAGCCGTTATGTATAATGGAATTTTGAGGCTTTCAAAATTATCATCCGGAAAGAACACCAAGAAATCATCGTATAACTTTTCAGTATCAACAAATCCCGGTTTGCCAACCGCATAATTATTAAGACTAAAAATATTGACTTCTTTTATGAACTCAAGGATTTGCTTCCAATCTAACCCGCCTGCATACAAGGCACCTATGACAGCTCCGGCACTTGTTCCAGCTATATGGGTAATCTGAAAATCAAATTCATCAAGAGCCTTTAGAACCCCAATATGAGCAATGCCCCTGAATCCACCCCCAGACAAAACTAATCCTATCTTCATAATATAGCTATCAGTTCAAAGATACTCCATATCTATTAGCTAGCCGCAGCGCGATTGGTAACTTATCTCATTATGAAAATAAAATACTACATAAAAAAATACCATAGGTGTTTTTATACACTTATGGTATTCTTAAACATCTTTTTTAATGCTATTCAGTTAATCTTTTTCTCTTAAAAACCTTTGTCAAGATAAAGGGCACTAATACCCTAACAACAAAACCATCAATACCTCTCATTAAATTAAAAGGATAGAAATACGTTTTAATCTCCTGGAAGCTGTGTTTTGTATATTCCTTATTAATCTCCCTTTGCAGCGCAAGGATTTTTAAATCCTCGTCAATTTCCTTAAATGAGTAGTATTTTTTGTTCATGGTTCTTCAAAAAAGTATTCAGAAAACATTTTCAGTAGAGGTTTATTTAGCTTATCCCTAAATCTGTAGCCAATAACTCCAAGAATCAGATAAATAAGTCCAACTATCGCGAATCCATAAATTGTGTTGTCCATTGCATTGCCAATTGCAAAAGAAGCCGCCATACTCAAAAACAGTAAGGCCAAAACAGCTATGGTACCTACCAGAATAACCTTTGCTAGATAGGTAACCAAAACCATTGAGATCTTAAAACTTTTGAGCCTGGCGTATTCTATGCTATGCTCCACATAGGAACTAACATTTTCGTCTAATTCAGAAATATTTTGTCTTAATCCTTCAAAAGCCATAAGAATCTACTTCTGTAATTGTGCATTTTTCTTCCTGATCTCCTCAAGCTTACGTTCTAATTGAACAATTATTTCATCTGCTTTATAACTCATCGTAGAGATGGTATCTTCTAGTTTTTGTTCAAAAACTTCTTTTCGCTCATCAGCTACTTTAGTGAGTTCGTCTTTAGCATGAGAAATTCGTTCAGTTAAATCATGCTTGGTTTCAAGTGCTTTATCTTTAATCTTTTTTCGGGTCTTAATCCCTTCATCCGGAGCATAAAGTATTCCTATACCAGCTCCTATTGCTGCCCCTGTTAACAGAGCTAACAAAACATTACTACTGTTGTCTGACATGATAAATTTTTTTAGGTTAATATTAATAATTGGTTAAGTTATGGCATAGACTTTCTTTACCAAATGATCTTTATCATTTCAATGATAATTTTGTATTAAATTGAACCCAATTCAGGAATTATACTAAGTGACAAATTAATAAGGCCCCATTTGTTTTTGCAGCCTTAAATATTTAATGTAGTTGCACATTTTTAAGAGTTCAATAGCTGAAAAGATTGTTTTGCTATTTCCAGTTCTTCATTTGTAGGAATGACTAAAATTTTAACACTGGAAGATTTCTTCTGTATTTCGCGAAAATCAGAGGATTTTTGGTTATTCTTCTCAATATCCATCTCGATGCCAAAAAAATCCATTTCAGTGCAAACGAGCTCTCTGAGGTAACTGGAATTTTCACCTATACCGGCAGTAAATATAAGAGCATCCAGCCCATTCATTGCAGCGCTGTATGCCCCAATATATTTTTTAATCCTATACGCATTCATTTCCAATGCAAGCTGACATTGAGTATCACCTTCACTGGCTTTCGCTTGAATTTCCCGCAAATCACTATAACCGGTGAGACCTAACATTCCACTTTTCTTGTTGAGCAATTCATTTACTTCCGCCAAACTATAACCTAGCGATTCTACCAAATAAAAAATCAATGAATGATCGATATCACCACTTCTTGAACCCATGATGAGACCATTTGAAGGAGCAAAGCCTAAACTATGATCTATACTTTGTCCATTTTGCACAGCAGTAATACTGCAACCATTGCCTAAATGAATACTAATTATCTTTGTTGTTTTTTTATTCAAAAGGCGTATCGCTTTTTCTGTTACGTATTTGTGACTGGTACCGTGAAATCCGTAGAGTTGAATACCATGCTTGTCATAAAATTCATTAGGTATGGCATACTTACGAGATTTTAAAGGAATAGTTTGATGAAAGGCAGTATCAAAGACTGCAACCTGTTTGGCATTAGGAAATAGTTCTTCTGCAATCAATATTCCCTCAAGGTTATGCGGATTGTGCAATGGTGCCAACTTACTCAAAGCTGCAATCTTATCTTTTACTTCCGCGGTAATCTCAGTAGTCTCGGAAAAGGCCGTTCCACCGTGCACTACCCTGTGCCCTACGATATTTATTTCATTTGCATTACTTATTGCGCCATTAACAGGGTCCAAAAGCATTTCAATTACGTGCTCCAGTCCTTTTCTATGTGTTGGAACCTGAAGACTTTCATCAACCTCATAATCTTCCTTTACATATTTCAAATTCGCATTTTCCAGACCTATTCGATCAACCATTCCAGAGCATAGAACACTTTCTGAAGGCATATGCACTAACTGATACTTTATAGAAGAACTACCTGTATTAATAATTAGGATATTCATTTAAATGACTAAATTATACTGCCTGGGCCTGTATGGCAGTTATAATAACTGTATTAAAAATATCGTTTACCGTACTTCCCCTGCTCAGGTCATTTACGGGCTTATTAAGTCCCTGAATTATCGGTCCTATTGCCAAAGCACCAGTTTCTCTTTGCACGGCTTTATATGTATTATTACCTGTGTTAAGATCGGGGAATATAAAAACACTAGCCTGACCGGCCACTTCCGAATCTGGCATTTTTGTTTTACCAACTTTTTCATCTACCGCGGCATCATATTGGATAGGTCCCTCTACTTTTAAATAGGGTGCTCTTTTTTTAACAAGCTCCGTAGCTTCACGCACTCTTTCCACATCCTCACCGGACCCGGAAGTTCCGGAAGAATAAGAAAGCATGGCAATTTTGGGTTCTATCTCAAATGCCAAACTAGTTGCTGCAGAGGTAATCGCAATTTCGGCCAACTGTTCTGCATTCGGATTCGGATTTATTGCGCAATCACCATAAACAGAAACCCGGTCTTCCAAACACATAAAAAACACGGAGGAAACTATAGATACATTGGGTTTGGTCTTGATTAATTGTAGTCCGGGTCTGATAGTATGTTGAGTGGTATGAACAGCGCCCGAAACCATACCATCTGCATCTCCTTTGTAGACCATCATCGTTCCAAAATAAGAGATATCGGCCATGAGATCTTGTGCCATAGCCCTGTCAACATTTTTATGCTTACGCAATTCATATAGTGTATTGCTATAATCCTCAAAATAGGCTGAATTCAAAGGATCTATGATGCTTATTTTCTCAAAATCTAGTAGCAAATCCAGTTGTTTTGCCTTTTCCCTTATTTCCGTAGGACTTCCCAAAAGAGTTAGTTGTACGGCATCTGCATCGATTAGTTCTTTTGCCGCCCTAAGTATGCGCTCATCTGTACCTTCAGGTAAGACAATATGTTTTTTGTCGGTTTGTGCCCTTTTAAGGAGGTTATACTGGAACATCCGTGGAGTTATGCCGTTTGCTTTAAAAGTTATAAGGCGCTCCGTTAAAGCATTTACAGGAACAAATCTTGTAAAGTCCTGAATAGACTGTTCTATTTTTTGTTTATTCTCCGCATATATTTTAGGACGTATAGCCCCGACCTTATTTGCTATAGCAAAGGTACCTCCCTGAACCGAGATAATAGGAACCACTTCCGAAAGACCTTCAATTAACCTAATAACAGTATCCTCAGGTATAAGGCCCCCAGAGAGCACTATTCCCGAAGCAGTTGGATAGTTTGAAGACAAGTTAGCCTGCAGGGCACCCAGGATTATATCAGACCTATCACCAGGAGTGATAACCAAACCGTATTCTTTAAAATGAACAAGATAATTTCGCAATTGCATGGCCCCCACACTAAAATTATCCACCTGGTTGTTCAAAAATTCCTCTCCAAAAAGAACTTCGCCTTCCAGTTCATTAACAATCTCTTTCATCGTTGGATTACCGAGAGATGGATTTAACGGGATAGTACCAATTAGCACTTCGGCCGGTAGTGCTTTTAAAAGACCATTGGTTACCAAATTTACATTTTTGGGTTGTACTTTATTGGCAATCACCATTAAAACTTCGACACCTTTATCGGTAAAAGAATCATATGCGAGGTAGAGGTTATCAACCAATTCTTCCAGGGTTTTACCCACCCCGCTTGCGAGGATAACGGTTGGGATTCCAAGGTTCTTGGCCATGTAAACATTTATATCCCATTCTATAATAGATCCTTCCCCTGAAAAGTCTGTTCCTTCAACCAAAACAAAATCAAAACGAGATTCAATGGCTTTGTATTTTTCTATGATCTTGTCTAATACCTCATCATCCCTATCCTGATTGTACTTCTGGATAACCTCACTTCGGGTGCATGCATAAGCATCATCATACTCCATTTGTATACCAAAATAAGAAATCACAGTGTTAATATGATTATCCTTCTCTCCAGGGCCATAATCATTAATTATTGGCCTGAAATACCCTACTTTGGCAGCTTTCCCCAATAATAAATGCATTAGTCCCAATGATATAATAGATTTGCCGCTATTGGGCTCGGTAGTAGCTACATAAATGGCTTTGCTCATTGATACCAGGATTTTCAAAGTGCAAATTTATGCTATTCTGTTTACTCCAGCGATAATCTTGGCTTATAAATGGTCTAAGGATTATTATAGGTACATAAATAGCAAAATGGATTATCGTTTTTGTGTTTACGCAGCCCAATTGTACTATGACTCTACCTCTGGAAGGACTAAAAAAGGAATCTTTGTCTTAAAAGCAACTTTCTTAATAACGGGTTCATGAGTCAATCCTTTAAAAAAACCGTGCTGTGAATTAATCATTGCAATCATGCCTGCATTCTTCTTTTCACATAAATCGTTAATTTTTAAAGCGATATTCGGATGATAGTCAAAGTTTTCAAAATCACTATTCTCTTCTCCTAATAAATCACGTAGTAACTTCTTTAATTGAAGTTGTTCTTCGTTTAATTCCTTTTCAACGTTTACATGTATTACATTAATCCGGGCTTTTTGAAGTTTGGCAAGATCCACCAACGGTTGTAATTCAACACGTTGGTATAAGTGTTTAAAATTTGTAGCAAACAAAATTTCATCGAAAGAACTGAAATCATATGCATTGGGAACTGCAATAACCGGACAATAATTAAT
>JABDPH010000226.1 GCA_013042925.1 Eudoraea sp. | reverse complement strand
GGCAAATCGGGATACTTTATTGACGCATCCCTGGCATCAATCTGGATATTTAAATTCGGGATATGTTCATCATCTATTATGCCTGTTATCTCGCCATCGACATTGAAATTCCCGGTCGTCTTTACATCTTTTATGTTTTGAGTATACACTTCAGGAATTACCGCCAAGAAATTTTGAAACTCTGATGAAGGAGTTCTGAATTTAATATCCACTTCTTGTTTTTCTTCCAGAGTCTTCACAAATCCCTCAAAAACCAAGGGAAGATTGTTTATAAAACCCTCGTTCTTTAAAAAGGAATAAGTGCCGGTTTTAAGATCAACACCAATTAACGCGTCTAGCCTCACCAAAGTATTTTCAAGATATCGGGTACTGTCTAACTCAAATGAAACATTAGCTCTGGTTTGCGTTTGCAGTTCACTTTGTTCCAAAGAAAGATCTCCTTTACCCAAGTGCTCCAGATTTTTCAAATCAAGCAACACTCCGGAATTGAAATCTTGATAGACTATTTCAGAATCCTTTAATTGAAAAAATTCCAGACCTAAATTAAAACTACTTCCGTCTGATTCATTTTCAGAATTGGGTTCTTCCTCTTTAGTTATATCGTAATTTGCATTTTGTTGTTTATCTGTTTTGAGTTTCAAAACTGCTTTGTCCAGTATAAGGCTATTTATTAGAATAGGTTCGTCAGCACCCTTCAGGAGTTCCTTAATACCCATTTCCAATGCAATAGATTTAGCTTTAAATAGGGTGTCGCCTTCAAATGAACCTTTTGTAAGCAAAGCTAAATCATGAAGTTGAAGTTCCGCTTTAGGAAAGCTCCGAAGTAGACTAAGATCAACTTCTGAGAAATCTAAAGCAGCGTTAATGTTGTTATTGACATTGTTTTTAATTAGGTCGCCAATCTTAGCCTCTAGGAAAAAAGGCACGGCAATAAGTACCCCCAAAACAACTAACAACAGTATTCCGGTAATTTTTAAAATTTTCTTTTTCATAATGTATGAAGCTTAGTCCGTTTAGAACTAAAAAAAATTGGTATTAGTATACCTTTTATCGAAAACTTAAAAAATAAAACGGAGCTTAATATAGGTAGTAAAGAATAGATTCTATGCTACTAACAATTTCAGGCATCAAGGTTAATTTCTTCACCCACGGCCAATTTAAATCTCTTTCTGAAGATATATACGAACAAATACAGAAATGGGGTGTCCAGAAAAGCGATGAATATTTTAAAAATAACACCACTTATAACCAACCCACGGAACATACTCCAGGGTATAACTCCAAAAATGCAAAGCAGACTAACTACAGTAGTGGTATCTATAATTTGCGAAGAAAAAGTGGAGAAATTATTGCGAAGCCATAATAATTTGCCTTTAGTGAGTCGTTTCCAGAAATGATAGATAGCAATGTCAACGTATTGTGCGCTCAGGTAGGCCAGCATTGAGGCAAGCACAGCTAAAGGAGATAATGCAAAAACGCTCCTGAAAACAGCATCGTCCACGGGAGAGGAAGGAATAGCAGGTACAAAGTCTGAAATCAGAATAATCCCCATGGAAAAAAAGGAGGCAAAAATACCTGTGGTAACAACCTGATTGGCTTTCTTCCTTCCAAATATTTCGGAAATAAGGTCCGTTATTAAAAAGGTAATGGGATATGGTAAGACCCCAACCGAAATTTCAAATAAAGGTGCTCCAAAAACAGTTACATCACCAAAAGGATACCAAAAAAAGAATTTTTGGAAAATTAAATTGGAAACCACCAAAGAAGTAATGAAAAGGGCCCCCAGGTATATGTATATGCGATATGCTTGTTTTCTATTTTTGGGAGTCATTAAGCTATTTAATGGTTAAGGTAAAGGGCAAACGCGCCTGAATTCCTTTTTGTTCCATTACAGATTTGACTTCTCTATAAAGTCCATAAATCTCATCGCCAATCTCTTTTCGGATTATTTGTTCCTTGTTAAGTATACTTGCCCCTCCAAAATCTTCCATAAAACGTTCAAAACTGGTTTTATATTTCGGGTATTTCCTGATTGAGTAAGAATCCAAATTGGCCAGCACGGCTGCCTCTTCAATTGCATCCTCAAGACCTCCCAACTCATCTACCAGTCCCAGTTCTTTGGCTTCGGTTCCACTCCAAACCCGTCCCTGAGCAAGGCTATCGGCCCGGGCCATAGTAATATTTCTACCTTCAGATACTTTACTCAGAAAAGTCTGGTAGGTAGTCTCTATACCTTCTTTAACAAAAGCTCTAAACTCATCACTCATAGGCTCAAAAAACGAATAGTCAACAGAGTTTTTATTGGTTCCTACCTGCTCCGCATTGATTCCAATATTAGCTGCCAATTCATTTATATTAGGAATTGTTCCAAAGACTCCAATAGATCCTGTAATTGTAGTAGGTTCGGCATAAATTTTATCTGCCCCTACTGAAATATAATACCCACCGGAAGCAGCAACATCACCCATAGATACAACAAAAGGTTTTTCGTCTTTTGCCATTTCCAATTCACGCCATATAATATCGGATGTAAGCGCACTACCTCCCGGGGAGTTAACCCTTAAAACAATTGCTTTAACCGACTTGTCGTCCCGGGCTTTAATAATAGCCTTGTTAATAATTCCCTGTCCAATATAATTCGGTCCGCCCTCTCCATAGAGAATCTCACCCTGTGCAAAAATGATTGCAATTTTATCTTTACCACCACCTAATTTCTTTTTTCGTGAAATCTTGGTATAATCTTCAAGTGAAATAGTGTTGAGTTTATCGTCCGCGCTAATACCTATAGCCTGTTTTAATCGTTTTTTATATTCATCGTAGTAAACAATATCATCAAGCAATCCTGAAGCTTTTGCATACTCTGGCTTTCTGCCACCAAGAGTGTCAGCTATAATATTTATATTCTCTTCTGACATTGATCTGTCTAAGGCAATTTCAGAAACAATGGTATTCCAAATTGAGCTTAGTAGTTCCTTGATTTGAGTTCTGTTATCCTCACTCATCTCGTTAGATAGAAAAGGCTCCACTGCACTTTTGTATTTACCGTGCCTTACGACTTCCATTTTTACACCGGTCTTATCCTGTAAATCTTTAAAAAATAATACTTCCGCAGCAAGTCCTTTAAAATCCATTGCCCCAACCGGGTTTAAAAAAATACTATCTGCAACGCTTGCCAAATAGTAGTCTTTTTGCATATAAAAATCTCCGAATGAGTATATAAATTTTCCGCTTTCCTTAAAATCAGTCAGAGCATTTCTTATGGCCTGAGTTGAGGAAATTCCGGCAGATATATAATTGTTATTAATACTGATCCCTTTAATATCGTTATCCTCTTTTGCTACCTTTATTGCGTGGAGAATCTCATCCAGCCCCTGCGCCTTCTCAAAAAGAACATCAAAAGGATCTCCCTCTTTATTCCCGGTATAATCATTAATAGGGTATTTCATTTGTAACTCCAATACGGAGTTCTTCTTAACTGTTACCGTTTCTTCAGTATTAATAAGACTTATAAAAATCATAAACATGAAGAACATTATACCAAATGCTATCAAAGTGCCTATTATCGCAGCAAGGAGGTTTCTTAAAAAATTCATACAATTCTATACTTAATAGATGTCAAAGATAACCAAACTTAAGATGATGCCATGAAGTTATTTTTTACTTCAATATAATTCAACCTGAGTAATTAAACCAATAGGCGCTTAATAAATAGAGTCTCTTTATTGTAATTTAGTCGTCATCTGGCTTACCTTTGTTTGTACACTATGAAGGAAGTTAAAACTATATATCTTTCACTTGGAAGTAACCTTGGAAACAGACTTTTCAATTTGCAGCGTGCCGTCATACTTTTGCAAAAAGAACTTGGTTTTATTCTTGAGATTTCCGGGGTGTATAAAAGCCCTTCGTGGGGTTTTGATGGGGAAGACTTCTTAAATGCATGTTTATCGCTAGAAACAGATAAAACACCTTCAGAAGTTCTGGAAATACTATTAAAAGTTGAAAAGGAAATGGGTCGGCAGCGCTCTGAAGGGGCAGGTTATCAGTCCAGAAATATTGATATTGATCTGTTGTACTACAACTCTGAAATAATTCAAACAGATGAACTCACGGTACCGCACCCCCAAATGCATTTAAGAAGATTTGTTCTAAAACCTCTTGCAGATATTGCTCCTCAATTCTATCATCCTATACTAGGGAAAGATACCAGAAACTTGTTGCAGGAATGTAAAGACAAGACTAGTCTGGAACAAACCC
>JABDPH010000225.1 GCA_013042925.1 Eudoraea sp. | reverse complement strand
ATACAGAATTTAAAAGCATTATTCAAAATGCATGCCCGGGTGCAGGGGCATGTGGTGGTATGTATACTGCCAACACTATGGCCTCTGCAATAGAAGCCTTAGGAATGGCTTTGCCCTACAATTCTTCAAATCCGGCCATTGGCAAAGAAAAACATGCAGATTGTATGAATTCAGGAATGGCAATGGGACATTTAATAGAAAACGATATTAAACCGAGTGATATTATTACAAGAAAGTCATTCGAAAATGCAATTCGGCTCATAACCGTTATGGGAGGTTCTACAAATGCCGTTTTACACTTTTTGGCAATTGCGAAAGCTGCTAAAATTGATTTCACATTGGATGATTTTCAAAAAATAAGTGATACTACACCTTTTTTGGCCGACTTAAAGCCAAGTGGAAAATATTTAATGGAAGATATTCATCGCGTAGGTGGTACTCCTGCCGTAATGAAGTTTATGCTGGATAATGGTATGCTTCACGGCGAATGCTTAACAGTTACAGGTAAGACAATTGCCGAAAACTTAGCAGATTTACCAAGGTTGAAACCAGGGCAGAAAGTTGTTAAATCGCTGGAAGATCCAATAAAGGAAACCGGTCATTTACGCATTCTCTATGGGAATCTTGCAAAAGACGGAGCGGTAGCAAAAATCACAGGAAAGGAAGGGCTTTATTTTACCGGTCCTGCAAAAGTCTTTGACGATGAATTCAAGGCAAATGATGGAATTGGTAAAGGTTTAGTAACTAAAGGAGATGTTGTTGTAATAAGATATGAAGGACCCAAAGGAGGTCCGGGAATGCCGGAAATGTTAAAGCCAACTGCGGCAATTATGGGAGCAGGACTTGGGAAAGAAGTTGCATTAATAACTGACGGACGTTTCTCTGGTGGAACCCATGGTTTTGTTGTGGGGCATATATCACCAGAGGCTCAGGAAGGCGGTACCATTGCTTTGTTGGAAGATGGTGATATTATCACGATTGATGCAGAAAAAAATAGTATATCAGTAGATTTGACAGATACTGAACTTAATGAAAGGCGTGTAAAGTGGAAACAACCGACTCTTAAAGTTAAGCGGGGGAGCTTGTATAAATATGCAAAAATGGTTTCTTCGGCCTCTCAGGGTTGTGTAACAGATGAATTTTAAGTTGTCATTCCAAACTGGATTACTCCAAGATTAAAAAGTTAGAGCATTTAAAAAAATATAATGTCTATGCAAACATTAAAGGAAAAAAAACCGGAACCCCAAAATGAGACTTCAATAAGAATAAGTGGTGCAGAAGCTATCATCCATTGTCTTCTCGCGGAAGATGTGAATTTGATTTACGGTTATCCGGGTGGTGCCATAATGCCCGTATATGATGAGCTTTATAAGTTTCAGGACAAACTTCATCATGTACTTACAAGGCACGAACAGGGAGCTACTCATGCTGCACAGGGATTTGCCCGCGTTACGGGAAATGTCGGTGTTGCAATTGCAACTTCTGGACCAGGTGCAACGAACTTAGTGACGGGTCTTGCAGACGCGCAGATAGACTCTACACCAATGATTTGCATTACAGGGCAGGTACCTCGACATTTACTGGGATCAGATGCATTTCAGGAAACGGATATCATTGGAATTTCTACACCTGTTACGAAATGGAATTATCAGATTACAAAAGCTGCTGAAATTCCGGAAATTATGGCTAAGGCCTTTTATATTGCTAAATCGGGTCGTCCGGGCCCTGTTTTAATTGATATTACTAAGAATGCTCAATTTGAGGAGTTTGATTTTAGCTATAGCCGATGTATTGGGGTTCGAAGCTACAAACCAAGCCCAAAACCAGATACTGCAAAAATTGAATCTGCTGCAGAACTTATAAACAATGCTAAGAGACCATATATTGTTTTTGGTCATGGTGTAATTTTGGGAAAAGCTGAAAATCAACTTCAAACCTTAGTAGAAAAAGCAGGAATCCCTTCTGCATGGACTATTTTAGGTTTATCAGCCATGGATACGGATCATCCTTTGAATGTTGGAATGGTGGGAATGCATGGAAACTATGGTCCGAATGTACTGACCAATGAATGTGATGTGCTTATTGCCATAGGTATGCGATTCGATGACAGGGTAACAGGTAACCTGGATACCTATGCCAAACAAGCTAAAGTCATACATTTTGAGATAGACCCGGCAGAGATAGATAAAAATGTAAAGGCAGATATTGCCGTCCTGGGAAATGCTCAGGAATCACTCGACTTATTATTGCCCTTAATTAAGGAAAATAAGCATGAAGCATGGCATAATAAGTTTAAAAAGTGTTACGAAGAAGAATATAACGCCGTGATTAAAAACGATCTTTATCCTACGAAAGAAGGCCTTACGATGGGCGAAGTAATCGAGGAGATAAATCTGGCTTCAGAAAATAAGGCGGTCATTGTTACTGATGTGGGACAACATCAAATGATTGCTTGCCGGTACGCCAAATTCAAGCAAACAAAAAGTAACATTACATCTGGAGGCCTGGGTACAATGGGATTTGCACTCCCTGCGGCCATTGGCGCAAAAATGGGTGCAATGGACCGAGAAGTAGTTGCAATCATAGGAGATGGTGGGTATCAAATGACGATACAGGAGTTGGCTACAATATTTCAGAATAAGACTCCTGTAAAAATTGTTGTTCTGAATAATGGTCATCTTGGTATGGTAAGACAATGGCAGGAATTATTTTTTGAAAGCAGATATGCCTCAACCGTAATGACTAATCCCGATTTTGTTAAAATAGCCGAAGGATATCGAATCGAAGCAAAAAGAGTTAAAGAACGTAAGGATCTTAAACCAACAATTCAGGAGATGATGGCTTCAAAGGAACCTTACTTCCTGGAAGTATGTGTTGAAAATGAAGATAACGTCTTTCCAATGATACCATCAGGTGCATCCGTTTCAGACATTCGTTTAAAATAAATTAGCATGGAGAAAAAGTGGTTTACCATATCAGTATACGCTGAAAATAATGTTGGATTGCTCAACAGGATCTCAGGAATATTTTTAAAGAGACACATTAATATTGAAAGCTTAAATGTTTCGAAATCAGAAATTGAGCAAGTGTCAAAATTTACTATTGTAATAAATACAACTGAAGACTGGACACGTAAAATTGTTGCACAAATTGAGAAGCAAATTGAAGTTATAAAAGCATTTTACCATACAGACGAGGAGACTATCTATCAGGAATCTGCTCTTTTTAAGATCGCTTCACATCTTTTATTTGATGAGCCGCAGATTCAAAATATCATTTCTGAGAGTAAATCTAAAATTGTAACCGTCTCTCGTGAATATTTTGTTTTGGCCAAAACTGGAAGAAGGCATGAAATTGATGAGATGCACGATAACCTGGAACCTTATGGTATAATGCAGTTTGTTCGCTCAGGGAGAATTACTGTTTCAAAAGCAGAAATGCCAATTACTACTTTAATAAATGAATTTTATCAATCTTGATTATTTAGATAATTAAAAACTAACCTATATTAAACATGACAAATTATTTTAATACCCTATCCCTAAGAGATAAATTATTACAGTTAGGTAAATGCCGATTTATGGAATCATCCGAATTTTCGGATGGAGTTAAAGCTCTAAAATCAAAAAAGGTTGTTATCGTGGGTTGCGGCGCACAAGGTTTAAACCAGGGCTTAAATATGAGGGATTCAGGATTGGATATTTCTTATACTCTCAGAGAAGCTGCTATTAAAGAAAAACGACAGTCCTATATAAATGCCACCGAAAATGGATTTGATGTAGGAACCTATGAAAAAATGGTCCCTGATGCAGATCTTGTCATTAACTTAACGCCGGATAAACAACACACTTCTGTAATAAATGCTGTAATGCCCCTCATGAAAAAAGGAGCAACCTTGTCTTACTCACATGGGTTTAATATTGTAGAAGAAGGCATGAAAATAAGGGAAGATCTAACTGTAATCATGGTTGCACCTAAATGTCCGGGTTCTGAAGTTAGAGAAGAATATAAAAGGGGTTTTGGTGTTCCTACCCTGATGGCTGTACATCCGGATAATGACCCGCAAGGTAAGGGATATGAGCAGGCTAAGGCATATGCCGTGGCTACAGGAGGAAATAGGGCTGGCGTATTAGAATCTTCTTTTGTTGCCGAAGTTAAATCTGATTTAATGGGAGAGCAAACCATTCTATGTGGTTTATTGCAGACAGGATCTATTCTTTGTTTTAATAAAATGATAGAGAAGGGTATATATCCGGGTTATGCTTCAAAACTTATTCAGTATGGCTGGGAGACTGTAACAGAAGGATTAAAATATGGCGGAATCACCAATATGATGGACCGCTTATCTAATCCTGCAAAATTAAAAGCCTTTGAATTATCTGAAGAGCTAAAAGACATTATGCGTCCATTGTTTCATAAACATATGGATGATATTATGAGCGGCTATTTTTCAAAGACCATGATGGAGGATTGGGCAAATGATGATAAAAACCTGTTGACCTGGCGGGCAGAAACCGGTGAGACTGCATTTGAAAAGACCCCTGCCGGTGCTGATGAAATTTCTGAGCAGGAATATTACGATAATGGGGTTCTTATGGTTGCCTTTGTAAGAGCAGGAGTAGAGCTGGCTTATGAATCTATGACGGAATCAGGTATTATTGGAGAATCTGCTTATTATGAATCATTACACGAAACTCCGCTTATAGCAAATACAATCGCCAGAAAGAAATTATTTGAAATGAATAGGGTAATATCTGATACCGCAGAATATGGTTGTTATTTATTTGATCATGCATGCAAACCTCTATTGAGTGATTTCATGAAAAAAGTAGATATTGATGTTATTGGTACCACCTTTGGCAAAGACAAAGGCAATGGAGTAGATAACGCCAAACTAATTGCTATAAACAAAGCCCTTCGTGAACATCCTGTAGAGATTATTGGTACCGGATTAAGGGAATCAATGACGGCGATGAAACCAATCGTTTAAAAAAAAATGATTTCTCTGATTTGAGAAAAAATTTGGGGGCTAAAAAAAGAATTATATGGAAACTACACTATCGATAATTCCTGAAGCATTTCGTATAAATGAACCAATTAATCAAAAGACTTATTTGGTCAATGGTGAATTGAAGGAATGGGAAGGGGCTACCGCAGATGTTTATTCTACAATTTCCAGTACATCTGAATATTCGCCAACATTATTGGGTTCAGTCCCGGACATGGGAGAAAAAGAAGCATTGGATGCATTGGATGCTGCTGTAAAAGCCTACGACCAGGGTCAGGGTGCATGGCCAACAATGAAGGTAAGGGATAGGATAGAGTGTATGGAAAAGTTTGTCCGCATAATGGAGACCAAAAGAGATATTGTGGTCAAATATTTAATGTGGGAAATAGGGAAGACTTTACCAGATTCTGAAAAAGAATTCGACAGAACCGTAGAATATATTTACGATACTATTGAAGATTACAAACAATTAGATCGTAATTCAGCGAAATTTGCTAAGAATGGGGGGGTTCATGCTCATATAAGACGCGGGCCGCTGGGTGTGGTACTTTGTCTTGGGCCTTATAATTATCCTTTGAATGAAACTTTCTGTTTGCTTATTCCGGCCATAATTATGGGGAATACCGCGGTCTTTAAACCGGCCAAACAAGGCGTACTTTTAATTGCTCCATTAATAGAAGCATTTAAAGAAAGTTTTCCTAAAGGAGTGGTCAATGTTCTATTTGGTCGGGGACGTGCTATAGCAGGACCAATAATGAAGACAGGAAAAGTAGATGTATTGGCTCTAATTGGTCACAGTTCATCTGCTAATGCATTGCAAAACCAGCATCCGAAAAGTAACCGTTTGAGACTTGTCCTGGGACTTGAAGCAAAAAACCCGGCTATAGTTCTACCTGATGCTAATATGGAATTAGCTATAAATGAATGCATAACAGGTGCTTTGTCTTTTAATGGCCAGCGATGCACAGCACTCAAAGTAATATACGTTCACAAGGACATCGTCAAAGAATTTTCGGAGAAATTTTCAAAAAAAGTAGATGAACTTAAATTCGGCAATCCTTGGGATAAAGGTGTGACTCTTACACCCTTACCAGAAACAGATAAACCGGCCTATATACAGGATTTGATTGATGATGCAATAGCTAAAGGAGCTGAAATTCTCAATGGAAAAGGAGGTAAACACTCTGATAATTATATCTGGCCTGCTGTTCTTTATCCGGTTAGCAAGGATATGAAAGTTTATGAAGAAGAACAGTTTGGACCTGTGATACCTATTCTTTCTTTTGAGGATATTCAGGAACCACTAGACGATATGGCTGAATCTAACTATGGTCAGCAAGTTAGTCTGTTTGGTAGCGATGTATATGCTCTTGCGCCTTTAATTGACAACCTTGCCAACCTGGTATGTCGTGTGAATTTGAATAGCTCATGTCAACGCGGGCCAGACGTATATCCTTTTACCGGGAGAAAAGATTCGGCAGTTGCCACATTAAGTGTTCATGATGCATTAAGATCCTTTTCTATCAGGACATTTGTAGCCTCAAAGGATACAGAATTAAACAATGAAATTCTGGAGAAGCTATTAGAAACCAAGCTATCTAATTTTATTAGTACCGACTATCTTTTATGATATAGCAAGCCGAAATATCAGGTGTAAATTTTAGTTTAATGTACTTGTAAGATGTGGATACTGCTTCCTAAATATGTGAGGCGAGCCAATCTCCGACTTCACTTGTTTTATAGGATTTACCACCTTCGGCAAGGTCTTCAGTAACGATACCTTCGGAAAGGGACTTATTAACCACCTTGCGTATTGCTTCAGCCTCCTCAGATAAATTAAATCCATCAAATAACATAGCTGCAGATAATACTGTAGCAAGTGGGTTAGCAATGTCTTTTCCTGCTGCCTGGGGATAAGATCCATGAATTGGTTCGTATAGTGCAATCCTTTCCCCAATAGAAGCGGAAGGCATTAAGCCCATAGAGCCGGAAATCACAGAAGCCTCATCCGTAAGAATATCGCCAAAGAGGTTTTCAGTTATCAAAACGTCGTATTCACTTGGCCATTGAACAAGCCTCATTGCTACGGCATCAACAAATTCGTAGCTTACTTTGACCTCCGGGTAGTCTTTTTCCATGGCTTGTACCGTTTCGCGCCATAAACGAGAAGATTCCAGAACATTGGCCTTGTCTACACAGCATAGGCGCTTAGAACGTTTTTCCGCCATCTCAAAGCCTTTTTTTGCCAAACGCTGTATTTCTTTTCGGGTATAAGTACATGTATCATAAGCTGTATCCCCATTGTCCTCTCTTCCCCGTTTACCAAAATAGATACCGCCGGTAAGCTCTCTTAAAAAAACGAGATCCGTACCTTCAATTCGCTCTCTTTTTAAAGGCGATTTATCAATTAGAGATGGAAACGTGAATGTAGGTCTGACATTTGCAAACAATCCCAGCTTTTGTCTCATTCTCAATAAACCCTGTTCCGGCCGGACTTTGGCCGATGGGTCGTTATCATATTTAGGATGGCCAATAGCGCCAAAAAGTACAGCGTCCGAAGTAGCACATATATCGTGGGTTTCGTCAGGGTAGGGGTCCCCGACAGCTTCAATAGCTGCAGCTCCTGTTAAGGCCGGTCTCCAATTTATATCATGATTATATTTTTTGGCCAAAGCGTCGCATACTTTTACAGCCTGATCTATTACTTCTGGTCCAATTCCATCTCCGGCTAAGAGTGCTATATTTAATTTCATATTATTTCTGAGGTCTAATTAGTAGAAAATATTTGTCTTTATTTAGATACTTTAAATGATATTCAACATTTTTTCTGTTGCCTTGATCGCAGAAACGGTCTGATCCGAATCCAAACCACGGGTAATAAATTCATTTTCTTTATCCTGCCAGGTAATGATGGTTTC
>JABDPH010000224.1 GCA_013042925.1 Eudoraea sp. | reverse complement strand
GAAGTAAACAGAGGGGTAATACTTGGGCTCATGTCTGGATATATTTGTTTAGGTCTTGTTGGATTTTTTATTTGTTTGGCAATTGAATTAGCAGAGCCCGGTTCTTTTAGCGGCCTGCCTGCCCTGGAATTGAATCCTAAAGCAAAGAGGGATAGTTTAGCGTATTACAGTTTTGTTACGCTCTTAACTATAGGATATGGTGAAATCACACCTGTTTCCAAGCTGGCCAGAAACGCTTCTGTTTTAATCGGGCTTATGGGACAGTTCTATCTCGTTATTGTTACGGCTGTAGTAATTGAAAAATATATCAGACATAGGAAGAACCCAGATTAAATCAAAGATTTTAACCATAAACTAAAAAGCTTCATTAACCCCAAAGTAAATACCACTTTGGCCATCTATTCCTTTGCCGTAATCCAGCCTGAGCCAGGTGCTTTGATCCTTAACAAGTTTAAAACGAATTCCTCCTCCAAAACTTGGTTTTAGGTTATTAAAACTCAATAGTTCACCAGCCTCTTCGTTTACACTTCCAAATAATCCAAAGGCGGCTAAGGTCCAACGTTCCTTAAATCGATACCTGTATTCTGCCTGCACAATATACATATGTTTATCTATGAACCGTCCATTAAAGTAACCCCTGGCGTATTTACTTCCTCCATAAGTAGCCATTCCCTGAAAAGGGACATCACCAAAAGTATTTTCACTATAAAGGCGAAAAGCCAGGATACTTTTTTCAGCCAGAGGCCTGTAAGTTCTTAAATCTAAAATGAATTTGTTAAATGCATGGGTGGCACCAAAAAGTTCACTTGAAAAGCGGGCACTTAAACTTAGATAATTACCAGACTGGGGGGCACCAATATCATCTCTGGAGTCTAAATTAAAGATGGCTCCCAGGCCAATTATTTTGGCTCCTTCGCTACCGGGAATAGTCCCGGAATCTAAGATACCGCCTTCAAGAACTTCGGTAATCTGATAATCTGCATAATTAACAGACAATCCAAAATTTAAATTTGGGGGTAATCTTTTTAACAGGCTTATGTCTAATTTATTAGTGGTCTGGTTATAGGATTCTTTATTACTTTCCGGAGTTGTAGGTCCTAAACCCCAAAAGGAATTGGGAAAAACCCTGTAGGTATAAAACATATCAATAAAATAATCACCGTGTCCCAGGTAGATTTGAGGAGTAGCTTCAAATATAAATTGTTTTTGTGAAGTGTAGATTGCACTAAAAAAAATATTAGACATTCTTTGATTATATTCATTAACATTCCTAAGAAAGAATAACTGGCCACCTCCGCCAAACCCAAACTCAGTTTCAGGGGTATAAAAGACAATAGGCAGTGCGACTAACTGGATACTTTTTCCCTGTTTTATAGTATCGGATTCAATAAATCCTTTTTTATTCCTATTCTGTGAATATAGATTTACAGAAACCAGAATAATGAGCAATGTTATATATAAAATATGTTTCTTCATCAAAAGAAAAAATCGTCTAGAATTACACCAAATCCGAAAGTAAATGAGAAGTCACTTATCGTAATATTATCAGATTCCAGGATGCCATCTTGATTTGTACTATCTATTCCAATCCAGTAACTCGCCAGATTAAAACCAATATTAAAGGAAATTAAATCGCGTATAACGTAAGAATAGCCCAAACTAATCAGAGTACCAAAACCATTGCCTTCTGCATCGGAAAGAAAATCAGGGATTTCATTTATGGTGGCCCGACTGCGATATGCAACAAAACCGGGTGATACGTTCAAAAATAATGACCCATCTTTAGTTTTTGAAAAATACCGGGCGAATTGAGGGCCAAAATAAAAAGACTCACCAACAACATTAAAATCTCCCTTTGATTCCTGTCTTTCTGCCTGAAAAGTAACTCCAAATAACCATCTTTCCTTAAAGAATGTACCCGTTGAAAGGTTTATTCCATAATCATTGGAGATTGTTTTATTATTCGTGGATTTTAATTCATTGGTAGTAGTGCTAATGTTTCCAGACAAGGAGGTAAGCCAGCGCCCTTTGCGAAAGGGGGTAACAGTTTGATCTATTGTGTCTGTAT